>DASXMC010000334.1:0-11332 GCA_036495885.1 Allostellaceae bacterium
GCTTTTGCAGCGAGCGCGCAAGACGCCGCCGAAGCCCTGGCCCGGCTCGGCTCGGCGCTGATCGAGAGCGGCGCTATCGATCAGCGTACACTCGAGCGGGCCCGCCGCGTCGCTGCCGAGACCGGCGGCCGGCTCGACCGGGTCTTGACCCAGCTCGGCCTGATCAGCGAGCGCGGCCTTGCCCAAGCGCTGGCTGAGCTCGTCGCCGCACCGCTCGTAGCCCCCGCGGACTATCCCGATGAGCCGCTGTTCGTCGATCGGCTGCGACCGAAATTTCTGCGCAAGGCACATGCGCTGCCGATTGCCGATCGCGAGAAGGGCGCGCTGTTGGCCATGGTTGATCCGCTCGACACGTTCACGCGCAATTCGGTGGCGGCCGCGCTCGGCCGCCCGGTGGAGGTGGCGGTTGCGATACCGATCGACCTCGAAGCTGCACTCGACCGGCTCTATTCGGATCCGGTTGCGGCCGGCGACGGCGAGGCGATGCTCGACGAGGTCGTGGAGGACGGCGAACCCGCCGAGGAGGACGCCGAGCGCCTCAAGGACCTTGCCAGCGAGGCGCCGGTCATCCGCCTCGTCAACCAGATGATCGCACGCGCCGTCGAGACGCATGCCTCGGATCTGCATCTGGAGCCCTTTCCTGACCGCTTGCGGGTGCGCTATCGCTATGACGGCGTGCTGCACGAGGTCGAACCGCCGCCGGCGCGGCTGCAGGCGGCGGTCGTCTCGCGCGTAAAGATCATGGCGCGGCTCGATATCGCCGAGCGCCGGCTGCCGCAAGATGGCCGGATAAAACTGACGGTCCGCGGCCATGAGATCGATTTCCGGGTGTCGACGATGCCCGCACTCTACGGCGAAAAGGTCGTCCTGCGGGTGCTCGACCGCACCGCGGTCGATTTCGACTACGAGAAATTGGGTCTGCCCGAGGAGGTCCGGACCGGCCTCGAACGTGCCTTCGAATTGCCCAACGGAATGGTGCTCGTTACCGGGCCGACCGGCAGTGGCAAGACGACAACACTCTACACCGGGCTTAGCAAGCTCAACACGATCGCGCGCAATGTCGTGACCGTCGAGGATCCGATCGAATACCAGCTGACCGGCATCAACCAAATCCAGGTCCGGCCGCAAATCGGCCTCAATTTTGCGACCTTGTTGCGCTCGATCCTGCGCCAGGACCCGGATGTGATCATGATCGGCGAGATCCGCGACTTAGAGACCGTGCAGATCGCGGTTCAGGCGGCGCTGACCGGTCATCTCGTGCTGTCTACCGTGCATACCAACTCGGCGGCCGCGACAATGACGCGGCTGCGCGACATGGGGCTCGAAGATTATCTGATGACGGCGACACTAAAAGCGGTGCTGGCCCAGCGGCTGGTGCGCAAGCTCTGTCGCCAATGCCGCGAGCCCGAAGAAGCGCCGGCGCCGTTGCGCGAGCGCTTTGACCTCGACCGGCTGGCGGGAAATCGTCCGATCATCCTCTATCATCCGCGCGGCTGTCCGGAATGCCGCGGCACCGGGTTTCGCGGCCGCCGCGCCATCGCCGAGCTGCTGGTCCCGAACCGCACCACCGATCGGCTGATCCTTGACGGCGCCGACGATTTGACGATCGAGCGCGCCGCGATCGAGGGCGGCATGCGGCCGATTTTCGACAGCGGTCTTCTCGCCGTGCTCGAAGGCGATACGACCATCGAGGAGGTCGTTCGCTGCATCCGCAGCGAGGCGTGATGAAGGATTTTCGGATACGGCATACGAGGCTAGCTCGGGAGGATTGAGATGCCGTCTTTCCGATGGTCGGCGGTCAACGGCGGCGGCGAGGTCGTACACGGTGTCATGGAGGCATCCGACCGGGCAGGGGTGGTCGAGCGCTTGCAGCGCCAAGGGCAGACCGTGCTGCGCGCCGATCCGACCGAACTTCGCCGCGGTCTCGGTGATCTCCTGCAGATCGAAATCGGGGGAGCGCGGGGGCTCGACAAAAACGCCTTGAGCGAGGTCACCCGAGAGCTGGCGATCATGCTCGCTGCCGGACAGGATCTCGATCGCGCCCTGCGCTTTGTCGTCGACAACACGCGCAGCACCCGTACCCGTGCTATCCTCGGCCGGGTCCGCGACAAGGTCCGCTCGGGGAGTTCGCTGGCTGCGGCACTCGCCGGCGAGCCGCGCAGCTTTTCCAAGCTTTACCTGGGAATGGTGCGCGCAGGTGAGGCCGGGGGTGCGTTGCCTGCGACGCTCGACCGCCTTGCCGCACTTCTCGAACGCGAGCGCGCGTTGACCGCCAGCCTGCGCGCCGCGATGATCTATCCGGCAGTGCTGGTGGTGGCGGCGGTCGGCTCGATCTTTCTGCTGCTCGACTATGTATTGCCGCAATTCACCCCGATTTTCGAACAATCTGGCGCGCAGCTGCCGGCCGCGACTCGCGTGCTGATGACGCTGGGCAAGATTGTCGGCGCAGCAACGCCGTGGCTGTTGGCTGCATTGCTGATCGCGGGGGTGGCGGTCCGCCATCTGCTGACGATCCCGGCCTATCGCATCCGTCTCGACCGGCTGCTGCTGCGGATACCGCTGACCGGCAGCCTGCTACGCGAGACCTTGGCGGCGCGGCTGACGCGGACATTGGGCAATCTGCTCGAAAACGGGGTGCCGCTGATCTCGGCGCTCGGCATTGCCAAGGACGCGCTCGCCAACCTCGCCGCGGCCGAGGCGGTCGAGGCGGCGGCGTTGCAGGCCAAGGGCGG
Organism: Allostellaceae bacterium; assembly: GCA_036495885.1. Classification (GTDB taxonomy): domain Bacteria; phylum Pseudomonadota; class Alphaproteobacteria; order ATCC43930; family CGMCC-115725; genus AP-15. The sequence continues at coordinate 2,733 of DASXMC010000334.1, forward strand.
CGCCGGCTTGTCGCGGCCGTTGGCGGCAACCGCGATCTTCCCGATGCGAACCATTCAGCTGCTGCAACTCGGCGAAGAGGCGGCCCAGCTCGCGGCAATGTCGCTGAAAGCAGCCGATATCCATGAAGAGCAGGCGCGCTTGAAGATGCAGCGGTTGGTGGCTCTGGCGGTTCCGATGATAACGATCGCGATGGGGCTCGCGGTTGCCGGGATCATCAGCGCGCTGCTGACGGCGATGCTGAGCCTCAATGATCTGGCCAACTGAGCCGCACTCGCCGCCTTGGACGGGGGTCGCGAGCCACCCGCGCCGATGCGGCGGCTTCAGCCTGATCGAGCTGATCGTCGTGTTGGCGGTCATCGGCTTCGTGCTGGCGTTAATCGTCGGCTACAAGACGCCGTGGAGCCGCACACTCGATCTGCGCGCAACCGCGGCAGAGCTCGCCGCCGGTCTGCGCCTGGCCCGTTCAGAAGCTATCGCCGACAATCGCCCGGTCGCCGTCGCGCTCGATCTTGCCGGCCACCGCTACCGGGTCGGCAGCGCGCCGGCGCAGGGGCTCCCGCCGCAGCTGTCGATCGGGTTGTTGACGGTCAATGGCGAACGGCCCAGCGCTACACTCGGCGACATCCGCTTCAACCCGGACGGCAGCTCCACCGGCGGCAGGATCGTGCTCGCCGACGGGACCAAGCGCATCGCCGTCGGCGTCGACTGGCTGACCGGCCGGGTACTCGTCGCCGATGTCCGCTGAATTGCGTCCGGCGGAAGCCGGTTTTACCCTGCTCGAGGTCGTGGTCGCAGTGGTTATCGCCGGGCTCGCATTGGTCGGGCTGTTTCAGGCGGGAAGCGGGGGCATGTTTGCCGTCGATACCTCGGCACGCGCCGAGGAAGCGCTGCAGCGTGCGCAATCGCATCTCGCCGCGGTTGGGCGTGACGCAGCGCTGGTTCAGGGCGATGCGAGCGGCGACGACGGCGGCGGCTATCGCTGGCACTTGCTGGTGGCGCCGGTGGCGCAGCGGCAGGGGGTCGGGCCGGACGGCGTCACGCCGCAAAACACGACGCTCTATTCGGTCGAGGTGGTGATTTCATGGGAAGCCAGCGGCCACCAGCGCGCCGTCGTGCTGCGAACCTTGCGCCTTGGCGCCGGCGCCGCGAATAGTTGAGCGTCATGGGGAAAAGCGATGTCCCGCGCCGGCAGGGCGGGTTCACGCTTCTCGAAACCCTGGTCGTTGTCGTTGTGTTGGGCTTGCTGGTGGTTGGCCTCGGCCACGGTGTCCAGACGGGTTTGGCGCTGTGGGGCGCGCAGCAACGGCGCGTCGCCCAAACGGCCGAGCTCGACGCCTCTGCCCGTATCCTTCGCACCCTGCTGACCGGCATCATGGCGGCACCCACCGGCATTACCGGCGCAACCGCCGCGAATAACGCGTTCAAGGGCGACGCCGAGCACCTGACCTTTGTTGGCGATCTGCCGACCGGGCTCGGAACGACCCGACGCGCCGATATCGCACTCGGTCTTCGCAAGGGGAACCTGGTCCTGACCTGGACCCCGCATCTGCACGAGATCCCGCTCGGCCCTCCCCCACCGCCGACCGTTACCGAACTCATCGCCCGGGTCGAACGCGTCGACATCGCCTACTGGGGTGCAGCGGCACCCGATCAGCCGGCGGCATGGCAGGCGCACTGGGATGGACCCGCACCCCCGCAGCTTGTGCGAGTCCGCCTCGGCTTTGGCAAGGGTGACAAACGGCGCTGGCCGGATTTGGTGGCGGCGCCGATCCTGTGATTCGGGCCATTGATTCGCGGGCCGTCATGATCGGCCACCCCCGGGCGATTCGCGGTTCCGGCGGGCGGTGACCGTCTCCGATAAATCCACGCCGCCGTCGATCCTGGCGCTATCAAACTTTCTTGTCGGCTGCACAGCAGCGAACGCCTTGATCGAGCCATATTCGAGACCTTTGTTGACCCGATAAAAGGCCGACGTCCCGTCGGCCTTTTGCCCGACCGGCGCTCTGTAGCATAAGAGGCCGTCGGAAACGGTTCGGATCGGCTCAGGACCAGGGAATGCTTCGCGATTTTTTCACCTGGTGGTTCGCGCAGCTCGCCGAGCTGCTGCCGCGACGCCTGCGCCGATCGGCTCCGAGCGCCGCGGATGCAACAGTGATCACGCCGATCGATCCGGCGATGAGTGGGATCGCGGTCGGGCTTCGCCGCGGCGGCCGAGAAACTCCGCTGGGACAGTTTCGCGTCGGCACGAGCGAACTGGCCGATCTGCCGCGCTCGCCCGGAAAACCGGTGGTGCTGCAGCTCGGAGAGGCGGATGTGCTGGCCAAGACATTGGCGCTGCCGCTCGCCGCCGAGCGCGAACTCGATCAGGCGCTGCTTTTCGAGATGGATCGGGAGACCCCGTTCGGACCCGACGAGCTCTATTGGAACCACCGCGTCGACGCAGTGGATCGGCAGAACGCTCGCCTCTCTGTGCGCCTGGTGCTGATCCCAAAGGCGTATCTGGCGCCGCTGCTTGATGCGCTCGGCCATGCCGGCGTCAACCCAGTTCGGGTGGAGATCTCCGACGGCCCCGATGCAGGGTTCTGGCTGCCGCTCAACAGCGATCGCCATTCGGTCGACCGAGGGCGAGGGCTGCTGCTGAAACCGCTTGCCGTCTGTTGCGCGCTACTCGCGCTGGCCGCGATCGTGACGCCGTTTGTGCGCCAATCGATGACGATGGCCAAGCTCGACCATTTGCTCGCCGCCGGGCGGACGGCCGCGAGCGAAGCCGATAGGCTGCACGGCGAGATCAGCCGCCTGGCCGGCAGTGCCGATTTGATCACCAAAGAGCGCGAAAAGGCCGGCCAACCGCTCGAGGTGCTGGCGGCCACGACCCGCGTATTGCCCGACGACAGTTATCTCACCGAGATGCAGCTGCAACAGCGCAAGTTGACACTCAGCGGTCGTTCCGGCGCCGCCGCGAGGCTGATCGGCGCAATGGCCGCCAACGGTGAGTTCCACAACCCCACTTTTGCCGCCCCTGTCACTCGCATCGAAGCGCTGCGGCAGGAGATCTTCACTATCGTCACGGGGGTCGCGCCGTAACCTCGATCGCCGCCTTGCCAACCGGCCAGCGTGGCCAATTGCTGGCAGCGGGCCTACTGTTTCTGGTGCTGGGAAGCATTTATTTCCTCGCCGTTGCGCCGCTCGTCGATCTTTACCAACAGCGCGAGGCGAGGATCGAGGATGGCCTTATCCTGCTGCCGCGGTTGCAGGCGGTGGCTGCTGAATTACCGGCGTTGCGCTCCCAAGTCGCTCGCCTGCGCACCGCCGCCCGGACACGCAAGGTTACGTTGGAAGGGGCGAGCGACGCGATCGCCTCAGCCAATCTGCAAAGCCGGATCGAAGCGCTGGCCACCTCGGCGGGAGCCACCATCGGCAGCACCGAAAGCCTGCCGGCCGAGACCCGCGATAGCTACCGCCGCATCGGGCTGCGGTTTGCGTTGAACGGCCCCTATGAAACCTTGGTTCGCCTCCTGGCCAAGCTGCAGGAATCGACGCCGCCGCTGGTCGTCGACAATTTGCAGGTCCACGGCGTGCTGCGACGCCCCGGATTGCCGCAGGCGGGGACGGCCGATATCGGTCTTGATGCCGGGATCGATATCTACGGCTTTCGCAGCGACGATAAGACCGCGAACGCTTTGCCATGATCGACCGATTGGCGCTGATCTTTTTGCTCGCCGGCTGCGTCATCCTCGCCGGCGTGCTGGCCGCCGAGCTGACCACGACACCCGCGGCGGAGACTGAAGCTGGTGCGGCCGCGGGAACCCTGCGCGTCACCGCTCAGCCATCGACGGCCCTGCCGGAACCCGGTCCCCGCCCCGAGGCGATGGTGGCCGAAATCCTCGCCCGGCCGCTGTTCAGCTCGACCCGCCGGCCGCCGCCGCATAGCGATGGCCCAGCCGCCGACTCCGGACTTTCCGACACCCGCTTGACCGGGATTGTGACCACGCCCGGTCACCGCTTTGCGATTTTCGCGCCGACCGGCGCGAAGACGCTGATTGTCAGCGAAGGCGACACGGTCAGCGGGTGGCGCGTCGAAAACATCACCCCTCGCGAAGTGTCGTTGAGCGGTCCCGAGGGGACCAAAACCCTCCAGCCCAAGATCGACCCTAATCTGCTCCCCCCGCCGCCGCCGCCCGGTGCGGCGCCGCCCATGTCCCCGATCCGCCCGGCAGCGGCATCGCCGGTGCGGCCGGGGTTTCCGCCGACATTCCCGAACCGGGGGCAGGTGCGGCCCGGTGTGAGGCGGGGGCGGGAATGACCGGGTGCCGATTATCTCGGCTTTTCGGGCTTGCTGCAGCAGCCCTGGCCGCCGCGCTCTCGCTCGCCTCGTGCAACCAGCCGGAGACCGGTATTTTGCCGCTCGAGCAGCCGGCCGCACTGCAGCCGGCCGCTCCCCGGGTCAGCGGTCCGATCCAGAAGAGTCGCAACGAGGAAAGGGTTTTCGAGGTCCGTCGGCCTGCGGTCGCTGCCGGCATGGGCGCAACGGCAGCACCACCCGCACCCGGCCTCGGCAGCACAGCGAATGGCGATATCACCCTCAATTTCGTCGATACCGATATTCGTGAAATCATCCGAGCGGTGCTCGGAACGACCTTGAAAGTCGACTACACGATCGACCCCGCGGTGCGCGGGACCGGATCGATCGAGACGCCGGCGCCGCTGCCGCGTTCAGCCCTGATCGGAACCCTCGAAAGCCTGCTCAACGAGAACGGGGCGGCACTTGTCGTTCGCAACGGCATCTATAACGTCGTGCCCCTTCCGGCAGGCGCATTGGGCAATTTGGCGAGCGGCGGGAACGCCGCCGGCGCCGGCGCCACGGTCGTGCCGCTGCGCTATGCTTCGGCCAAGGACCTTGCTAAAATTCTCGAGCCTTATGTCGGACAGGGCGGCAAGATCGCGGCCGACCCCGCCGATAACGCAATGCTCGTCAGCGGCGACGCGGCGGTTCGTCAGACATTGGTGGGCCTGATCCAGGCCTTCGATATCGACATATTGTCCGGCCGGTCCTACGCGCTGTTCCCGGCCGGCGACAGCGATCCTGCAAAGCTTGCGGGCGAGCTTGAAAAGGTCTTGCAGGCGCAGGGCGAGGGCGCACTTGCCGGTATCGTGCAGGTGTTGCCGATGGAACGGGTCAATGCCGTGCTGGTGGTATCGGCGCAGCCCCGCTATCTCGACGCCGCCGAGCGGTTTTTTCATTTGGCTGAGCGGGTTGAAGACGCCACGGCCCGCACCTGGCACGTTTACTATGTGCAGAATGGCCAGAGCGCCGACCTTGAAGCGCTGCTCCAGCGCGCGTTCACCCCGAACAATGTCTCCGCGACGCCGCCGGCGCCGGGCACCACGGCACCCGGCGCCACGCCCTCGGCGCTGGGGTTCGGCAATGCCCCCGGCGCCGGGCAAGGGGTCGGGGGTGCGGCGGGCGGCATCAGTTCGACCGGCACGAGCGGAACCGGAACGAGCGGGCTCGGGGGGGGTGGGGGCGGCGGGCTCGGAGGGGGTGGGGGCGGCGGCGGGCTCGGCTCGGCGCTGGCGGCAGGGGCACCGCCGGCGGCTGCCGCTGGTACGCCGGCAACCGAACCGCTTTCGGCCGAAACCGGTGGCGGCGCCGCCGCCAATGTCAATCGCCTGCGGATCATCGCCAACCGCACCAACAACGCGCTGTTGGTTTTTGCCACACCGGACGAATATTCGGTTATCGAAGGAATGCTGCACAAGATCGACATTATCCCGCTGCAGGTGCTGATCGAAGCGACCATCGCCGAGGTCGACCTCAACGACCAGCTGCAATACGGGACCCAGTTCTTTCTCAAGATGGATCACGTTGCCGAAACCCTGGGGCCGTCGAGTATCAATAGTACTTTGGGCCCCTATCCGGCGATCAGCGCCCTCAGCTTTCCATCGAGTTCGTCGTATTTCATCTTGAGCAAAGGACCGCAGTTCGCGCTTTCCATTCTTGGCGAAGTGACCAAGGTCAAGATTCTGTCGGCGCCGGAGATCATGGTCCTCGACAACGAGCCGGCGCGCCTGCAGGTCGGCCAGCAAGTGCCGGTTCTGACCGGTCAGGCGACAAGCACGCTTGCGGCTGGGGCGCCAACCGTCAACAGCATCGATTATCACGAAACCGGTGTGATTATGCAGGTCACGCCACGGGTCAACACCGGCGGCCTGGTCTCTCTCGACATCGGCCAGGAGGTCAGTTCGGTGGCCTCGCCGGCGGCCAACACGGTCACCGGCTCGCCGACCTTCAGCGACCAAGTGTTCCGGACACGCGTCGCGGTACAGGACGGACAAACGGTGGGTATGGCGGGGCTGATTACGGACAATCTCTCACAAGGCAACACCGGTCTGCCGATCCTGAAGGATATTCCGCTGTTCGGCACGTTGTTTTCGACCCAGAGCAAATCCCGCATGCGCTCCGAGCTGTTGGTGATGATCACTCCGCACGTGGTCCGCGACCAACGCGATGCTCGAGCGCTGACCGAGGATTTGCGCAGCCAACTGATCAATGCCGGGCTTGTGCCGCAGCAGGTTCAACGCGCCCGGCCGACAGGATCGGAGAATCCGAACGGATTGTAGTCCGATGCGGCGGTGGGGATTGGTGCGCTTGCGTCCGGAGCATCGCAGCGCCGGCTTCGCGCTGCTGATCGTGTTGTGGACCCTGGTGCTGATCACGTTTCTGGTGCTCCATGTGACGGCGAGCGGGCGCACCGAGACACGCATTGCCAGCAATTTGCAATCGAACGCGGTCGCCGCCGCGGCAGCCGACGGCGGGATTTCAGCCGCGATCTTCAACCAGACTTCACCACAGCCCGAAGAGCGCTGGCCGGTGCTCGGGCCGCCGCATCAAATGACGGTTGGTGATTGCCGGGTCGTGGTGCGGATCGAAAACGAGGCGGCGCGGATCAATCCCAATCTCGCCTCACCGGCCCTAATGGAAGCGCTGTTGCGCGCGCTGGGCCTCGACCCAGACAGTTCCCGGCGGGTCGCGGCAGCCATCGCCGACTGGGTCGGATCGTCGCAAACACCGAAAACAGCTGACGTGCTGAAGGCTGAATATCAATCCGCCGGGCTCGATTACGCCCCGCCCGCAGCACCGTTCGAGAGCATCGACGAGATCAATCGGGTCTTGGGGGTTACCCCAGCGATCTACGCCGCATTGCGGCCCCATCTGACGCTGTTTGGTACGGCACAACCCGACCCGGTCGGAGCCGACCCGGTGGTCGCCGCAGCACTCGCCCAAACCCCGCAGCTCACGCAAGGGGCGACACCGGTCACAGCGGCTCCCCCGGGTGAGCTGACGCTCAGGATCATTGCCGAGGCCGTCGGTCGCAGTAATGCGCAAGCGAGCCGCACCGCGGTGGTTCATATCGCTGCGTCGCTGCCGCAGGGCTATGCGGTGTTGGCGTGGCGCAATACCGCCGAATAAAAATTCAGGCGGCTCGCAACGATAGCTGCTGCTGTCGCAGCGACTGGGGTCAGTCGTTCAAGATCTCCGCATCGGCGCCGGCGCCGCCGGGTTTGCCGCTCGGCCCGAGCGAGTAGAGGTCATAGTCGTGTCCCTGCCGTTCGCTCGGCATTCGGTACAGGAACGGATGACCCCACGGGTCTTCTGGAACGGTTTCGCCCTTTAGATAAGGGCCGCTCCAATTCTCGACCCCCTCGGGGCGGACCAGCAGCGCCTGCAAGCCTTGTTCGGACGTCGGATAGGTTCCAACATCGAGCTTGTAGATGTCGAGCACGCTGGCCAGTCGCTCGATCGATTGATGTGCGATTTTCTCTTTGGCCGAACCGAGCTGGCGCAGAGCAGCCGGCGCCACGAGACCAATCAACAGCCCGAGGATCGCCAGGACGACCAGCAACTCCAGCAAGGTAAAGCCGCGCTGGTTACGCTCCGCATCTGATGGATCGTTGAAACGGCCCGCGTCAATGACTTCCAACTTGCGCAAGATCTCACCCACCGCAATTATTGGTCAGCGTATCATGGTTCGAAAAGTGGGCATCTTCATGGCGCGATTGCGGCTTGGCGCCAACTGGCAACCCGCTATTGGAAGATGCTGCGGCACGTGGAAGGTACTACTGAACGGCTCCCGACAACCGCACGCGACGCCCGCGATCGAAGCGGATCATTGTCACTTCGCACCCGGTGAAGCAATCTCGCCGTCACGAACCTTCGGTTCACCCCGCTATCCGAAATGACGCGTTGCGCTCGCGAAGTCACTCTTGACGACATCGGTTCTAGATGTTCCAGATCGGAGGAAGGGCGCGTGCGCGGCGCTTAGCGATACTGACCGCCGGAGCCGGCTTTTACCGGCTGGCTCGCGCCAACTTTCCCGGTGCAAGCGCAATCTCTATGGTCGGCCCCCCGGTATCGCATATCGGGTTCGCACCACCGGGTGCCCCCGCGGCGGCCGAGACATCGCGGTCGGACCGCAACTGTCTGGGATCGAGATCAATCGGTGTCAGATACGCCAGTTGATTGCTGGTTCCCTCGACCTCGAGCTCGTTGAAGCGCCGCGCTTGCGGCATGACCGAATTCTCCAGACTGCCGACGAAC
>DASXMC010000335.1:0-2570 GCA_036495885.1 Allostellaceae bacterium
CCCAAGAAACAGACTGTTGTGCGAGATCGCAATCGGCATCGCCGGTGCGATCAGGTTGGTGCCATAGCCCGATACGATCAAATCGACTTTGTCGACATCGAGCAGCTTCGTATAGATACCGGGCACGGTCGCCGGATTGCTCTGGTCGTCATAATAAACGAGCTTGACCGGGCGCCCGAGCAAGCCGCCCTTGGCGTTGACCTCATCGCGCCAGATCTGCATCGCCAACAGCGCCGACTTGCCGGCGGCGGCAAGCCCGCCGGTCATCGCCATGCCAAAGCCGACCGTGATCGGCTCCGCCGCGCGCGCCGGCCCGCCTGTCAGCAGGCCGGTGGCGCAAAGCGCTGCCAGTGCTGCGATCCGACCCCACCCAGAAATCGCTGCTTGCATCACATCCTCCCCAGTTTTGGCTGCGCCATTTGATTACGACACTTGCGCAAAGCGGTCGACGCCGTCGCGGCAGGTTACGCGGTCGAGGGCGCCGCGAGCTTCGAGATAATGTAGATGGGCCAGCGCCTCGCCGAGCGCGAAGGCGGTCTGATGGGCATCGAGCGGCCGGCGAAACAAGACCGGCAACACGTCAACCGCACTCTTTGGCCGGTCGAGGGCGGCGATCAGCCCTTCGCATCGCGCCTGATGGTGCGCCCCAAGCTCGTCGATGCGCGCGTGCAGACCGAAAAACGGCAGGTTGTGCGACGGCAATGTCAGGGTTTCCCCCGGCACCGCGGAGCGCAGCCGGGCGAGCGAGGCAAGGTAGAGGGCCAGCGGGTCGCCCGCCGGCTCGTGCGGATGCACGCTGACATTGGGCGAGATTTTCGGCAGCACCTGGTCGGACGAAATCAACACGCCCAGCTCGGCGCAGTAGAGGCAGGCGAGCTCCGGGGCATGACCCTCGCCGACAACGACCCGCCATTCGCGCCCGCCGATTGCAATCGCGTTGCCGTCGGCGATGCGGCGAAACGCCGGCGGCACCGCCGGCACACCCCGGCGATAGCTCTGTTCGCGATCGCCGAACAGTTCGCTTGCCGCGGGATCGAGCCCGGCGCGGCGGGCAAACTCGCGCCGCAACCCGGTAAAATCATCGCTGCCGCGACTCATCACGCGGGCGTAAAGCCATTCCTTTTCGGTGACCCACAGCCGCACCCGCCAACGCTGGGCGAGCCAATCGGCAAGCCCGATATGGTCGGGATGATAATGGGTGACGATGATCCGCGTGACCGGCCGGCCGCCGAGGCATTCGGCAAAGATCCGTTCCCAGGCGGCTCGGGTTTCGGCCATCGCATAACCGGCATCGACAATCGTCCAGCCGGGGCCATCTTCGATCAGCCACAGGTTGATGTGGTCGAGCGCGAACGGCAGCGGCATGCGCACCCAAAAGACGCCGGGTGCGACCGGCAGGGTCTCGCCCGCCGCCGGCGGTGCTGCAACCGGAAAGCGCAACGGCCCGAAATCTCCAGCCATGGTCGATCTTGTTCCCGTGTGCCGAATTGACCGACAAGTTAGGACGGTGCATTAGTGCCGGGCAAGCGAGATGCCCGCCGGTCAGGTCTGCATCACCGCTAACGTCGCGAGCGCAAACAAGGAAAATCAAGATGCGTGACTTCAATGTTCCCGGCCGCTCGGCGGCGATGGCGGCGAACGGGATGGTCGCCACCTCGCAACCGCGGGCGACACTCGCCGGGCTCGAGGTCCTGCGCGCCGGCGGCAACGCGATGGATGCAGCGATCGCGGCGGTCGCGATGCAATGCGTCGTCGAGCCGGAAAGCACAGGGATCGGCGGCGATTGCTTTGTTCTTTATTCAAAAGAGGGCGCACCGCCGGTGGCTCTCAACGGTTCGGGACGGGCCCCGGCCAAGGCTGCCGTCGAATGGTACGCCGAACGCGGCATTCGCGAAATCGAGGTACAGACCCCGCACGCGGTGACGATCCCTGGCGCGGTTGACGCCTGGTGTGTGCTCAATCGCGAGTATGGCAGTCGACCGCTGGCCGAATTGCTTGAACCGGCGGCGCGGGCCGCCGAGGAGGGGTATGTCGTCAACCAACGCGTCGCTTACGACTGGCACAGGCTGCAATGGAAGCTGCAGGACCCGGTTACCGCTGCGCTGTTTTTGAAAGAGGGGAAACCACCCGTTGCCGGCGACACCATGCGCAATCCGGCGCTCGCCAGGACCCTACGCCGCATCGGCCGCGAGGGCCGTGCCGCTTTTTACGACGGCCCGGTCATGCAGGAGATGGTCGGCCGCCTCAAATCGCTCGGCGGTTTGCACGAGGAGGAGGATTTCGCCCATCAGCGGGCGGAATGGGTCGCGCCGATCCATGCCGCTTATCGCGGCTATGAAGTGTACGAATGCCCACCAAACGGGCAGGGGCTCGCGGCCCTGATGATCCTGCGCCAACTCGAAGGCTTCGCACTCGCCGACGACACGTATAACGAAGCCGACCGCCTGCATCTGCTCGCTGAGGCGACCAAATCGGCCTATCGCGTGCGCGACGAGTTTTTCGGCGACCCGGCGCAAGCGGATGTCGATGTCACAGGCTTTCTCTCGGACGGCTGGGCCGAGCGGGCGCGC
>DASXMC010000336.1:0-3182 GCA_036495885.1 Allostellaceae bacterium
CGACTGCAGCGCATCGCCGACAAGATAGGTCGGCAGATACGCGAGGCCATGTCCGGCGATTGCGGCGACGATCAGGACCGCCCCGCTGTTGGTGCGCAAGTTTCCCATAGGCGAGATGTTCAGCGCGGTGCCGTCTGCCGCTATGAGATGCCAGGCGCGGTAGTAGGATGACCCAGTTTCAGCCACCGTAAGGCAATTATGGGCTGTCAGATCATCGGGCGTCCGCGGCTTGCCGTGCTTCTCGAAATAGCTCGGTGCGCCGCAGACGACCATGCGGCAGGGAGCGAGCTGGCGGGCGATAAGGCTCGAGTCCGGAAGCTCCCCGACGCGCACGGCGACGTCAAAACCTTCCTCGATCAGGTCGACGGTATGCTTGCTTAGCATCAATTCGACGGAGATTGCGGGAAAGCACGTGGTGAAGTCAGCGATGGCAGGGGCCAGCTGCAGTATGCCGAAAGTCTCCGTTGCATTGACGCGCAGCTCCCCGCGCGGGGCCGCGTGCATGTCGCTAACGGCTTGCTCGGTTTCCTCGAGATCGGCTAGCAGCCGCGTGCAGCGCTCGTAATAGGCGCGGCCAGTCTCGGTGAGGCTGACCTTGCGCGTCGTGCGGTTCAGCAACCGCACTCCCAACCGTTCCTCGAGCTCCTTCACATGCAGGGTGACCATGCTCGCGGAAATATCGAGCCGGGCTGCGGCACCAACGAAACTGCCGCTCTCCACGACTTTCGCGAAAACCCGCATGCTGTCGAAGCGGTCCATAGGGCTCTCCCAATTATTGAGAATTATCGAATGGTATATCGTATGATCAATTGATTATCGCGTGCCCTTCCAGAGTCCATGTTGATAAGGACGAAGAAGGATGTCATATGCTCACTGTTGGCAAATCTGCGGCGCTGGGTGCGGCGTTTTCGGCTGGGGTCGCCATCGCGGCATGTGCGAATCCGCCGCTGTGCCGCACCGCTACCGGCCCCTGCCGGCCGCCGGGCCCCCAAATCGCCGCTCCTCCCTCTGCGAATGTGGCGCCCGCGCTAGACGGCGTAACATTGCCGGAGGTCAGCGCCTTCAGACCGCAGCCTCCGGGCGGGTCCTACAAGGTCCCGCATCTCGACGCAAAGGACGGGTGGGGATCATGACACCCGGACAAAGCCGGATGCGCGCCGATACGGACGCGGTTTCGCTGCGCGCCGATACGTCCGAAGCGCCGGCGGTGAGACGCGCCGTTCCACGAGAGGAATGGGAACTGCCGCCCGAGAGTTCGTCCGCGCCCGAGGAGCCGCCGCGGTCGTCACGCCGGCGCCGGCTGCGCTGGGCGCTGTTTTTGCTGCTGCCGATTGCGCTGATGGTCGGCGCTTATTTCTACTTCGAGGGAGGCGCCTACATGTCCACGGACGACGCCTTTATTGAGGCCGATAAGGTCGGACTTTCGACCGATGTGTCCGGCATGGTCGAGGCGATCGAGGTCCGGGACAACGAGCACGTCACGGCGGGGCAGGTCCTGTTTCGGCTCGACCCCCTGCCCTTTCAACTGAAACTGGATCAGGCGCAGTCCCAGCTCGGTGTCGTCCGCGACAATCTGAATGCGTTAAAAGCGAATTACCAAAACGTCGCGGCGCAGATAAAGCACGCCGCAGACCAGATTGTGTTCAATCAGCGGCAGTACGAGCGTCAAACGATATTGGCCCACCAGCAATTTGCCGCGCAAACGACGGTGGATCAGATGCGGCTAAATCTGCAGACCTCGGAACAGTCGCTGGTTTCGCTCAAGGCGCAATTGGCCGGCATCGTCGCCAATCTCGACGGCAACCAGGACCTCCCGGTCGGGCAGTATCCGGAATATCGCCAGGCGTTGGCCGCCCGCAACGAGGACGCTCGAGAACTGCGCGATACCGTTGTCAGGGCGCCGTACAACGGCACCGTGACCAACGTCCCCTCCTTGGAGCCGGGAATGTATCTGCCGGCCTCGACAGCCGCCTTTAATCTCGTGGACACAGACCAGTTTTGGGTCGAGGCGCAACCCAAGGAAACCGAGCTGACCGATGTCCGCCCCGGCGAGCCGGCGACGATTACGGTCGACACCTACCCGGGGCGGCAGTGGCGCGGCACCGTCGCCAGCATTAGCCCGGCTGCGCAGTCGGAGTTCTCGCTGCTGCCGGCGCAGAACACCAGCGGCAACTGGGTCAAGGTCGTCCAGCGCATCCCGGTACGGGTGCAGATCGACACAACCGATAAGAGCATGCCGCCGTTGAGCGCCGGGATGAGCGTCGAGGTCTCGGTCTATACTGGTCACAAACGCGGATTGCCACATTTTCTGACCGCGTTGTTCGGCGAAGGGACGAACGGCTGATGGCGGCGACCAGCAAGTCGGGCGCGCCGTCGGCGGAGTCCAATCGACTTGCGATCACCGCCTGCGTCGTGCTCGCGACGGTGATGCAGGCGCTCGATACGACGATCGCCAATGTGTCGCTACCCTATATCCAGGGGAGCGTCGCGGCCAACCAGGACGAGATCGAGTGGGTGCTGACCTCCTACCTCGTCGCGGCGGCGATCATGACGCAGCCGACCGGATTTCTCGCTGCACGATTTGGCGTCAAGCCCCTGTTCCTGACCTCGATCGTCGGCTTCACGATTGCTTCGGTACTGTGCGGCATGGCCCACTCGCTGGTCGAAATCGTGCTTTTCCGGCTGATCCAGGGTGCCTTTGGGGCGGGATTGGTGCCGCTCTCACAAGCGGTGCTGATGAACATCTATCCGAAGGAGCGCCAAGGCCAGGCAATGGCGTACTGGGGCATGGCCATCATGATTGGCCCGATCATCGGCCCGGTTCTCGGCGGCTGGCTCACCTATAACTACAGTTGGCGTTGGGTATTCTATATCAATGTGCCGATCGGCATTCTGGCATTTCTGGGGATGACGGCATTCCTACCGGAAACGACCAAACAACCTGGAAAACTCGACTGGTTCGGTTTCGCTACGTTGAGCGTGGCGATCGGCGCATTGCAGATCCTGCTCGATCGCGGCGAGGAGCTCGATTGGTTCGGCTCCGGGGAAATCCTCATTTACGCGATCGTCAGCGGCTCGGCCTTGTGGCTGTTCCTGGTGCAAACCTGCACGGCCAAGGCGCCGTTCGTGAACCCGGCTCTGTTCCGCGACCGCAACTTCACCGCCGGGACGCTCTTTGGCTT
>DASXMC010000337.1:0-2224 GCA_036495885.1 Allostellaceae bacterium
TATCGCCATCAGTGCCGACACTACCGTCAGCGTCGCCGGGCGCACCGCGCATCTCAGAGATATGAAGGCTCGCCGGGCAGTTTGCGCGGAACGGCGCCCCCTCTCCCGCGGTTCAAGAAAGAGGCGCCGACGCGCGCGCGACACTATGGGGAGCCCGTCGCTCATGGCCGAATTGGATAAAAAGAAAGCTGTCGATCTGCTAAACCGCATTCTCGAGGCGGAACTGGCTGGGGTCGTTCGCTACACCCATTACTCTTTTCTAGTGTTTGGCCACAATCGGATTCCGATCGTGGCGTGGATGCGAGAACAGGCGGCGGAATCACTGACCCATGCCCAGCAGGCCGGGGAAATGATCACTTTTCTCGGCGAGTACCCGTCGCTGACGATCGGCCCGCTGCTCGATAGCCACAAGACCGATGTCGACGCCATCATGCGCGAATCGCTGGAAACCGAGGCCAAGGCGCTCGCACTCTATCGCGAGCTGCTCCATTGCGCGGAAAGGCGTTCGGTCATCCTCGAAGAATATGCGCGGCAGATGGTCTATGCTGAAGAGCTGCACGCCAGCGAGGTCGACAAGATGCTGCGCAAACCCGGCGAGGTTGCCGCCTTCCGGCCGGTGCGGCAATCGGCCTGACCCGCTTGGCATTTTGCACCGCCGATTTTCGCAAAGCAAATTCGCCGCCGCCAGTATCCGACGCGGATCCGCAGCGGTTTGCTGCTCACCCCCTTCGTCCACACCGGCGAAGGCCGGTGCCTATAACTGGGTGGGTCCCGGCCTGCGCCGGGATGGTAGGATTCTGAACCGACTTGCGGAGATGATGGCTTCCGCGCCCGCCCCGAGGGGATATGCGATTTGTTCGCACGCTCCTAAACTGGGACCTCGGAGCGAATTGGCGAGCGGGGCGCTTGGCATTATGGTGACGCTATCGAAACGCAGGAGCCGGCCATGTCCGATGGCGATTCGTTCCACGAGGCGGTAACCGTGACACTCGGGGAAGACTATCCCGAGCTGCGCCAGTCGATCCGTAAGATCTGCGAGCGCTATCCCGGCGAATATTGGCGCAAGCTCGAGGCCGAGCAGGCCTATCCAACCCAATTTATCGAAGAGCTGACACAGGGCGGGTTTCTCGCCTCGCTGATCCCGGAGGAATATGGCGGCTCTGGCTTGCCATTGCGCGCCGCCGCCGTGATCCTCGAGGAGATCAATGCCAGCGGCTGCACCGCGAGCCAGGGCCACGCCCAGATGTACATTATGGGGACGTTGCTGCGCCACGGCAGCGCCGAGCAGAAAGAGCGTTATCTGCCCAAGATCGCATCCGGCGAATTGCGCCTGCAGGCGTTTGGCGTCACCGAGCCGACGACCGGTTCCGACACGACCAAGCTCAAGACCCGGGCGGTGCGCGAGGGCAATCACTATGTCGTCAACGGCCAGAAGGTGTGGACATCGCGCGCCCGCCAGTCCGATCTGATGCTGCTGTTGGCGCGAACGACCCCGGTCGAGCAGGTCAAGCGCCGCACCGACGGGCTGTCGGTGTTCCTGATAAACCTGCGCGAGAACCTCGGCCATGGCGTCGAGATCCGCCCGATCGAGGCGATGATCAACCACAACACGAACGAGGTGTTTTTCGACAACTTCAAAGTGCCGCCCGACGCGCTGATCGGCGAGGCGGGCAAGGGCTTTCGCTACATTCTCGACGGCATGAATGCCGAGCGCATCCTTGTCGCCCAGGAATGCATCGGCGACGGGCGCTGGCTGCTCAAAAAGGGCATCGACTACGCCAAGGAGCGGGTCGTGTTCGACCGCCCGATCGGCCAGAACCAGGGGGTGCAATTCCCGCTGGCGCGCGCTTATGCCGAATTGGAAGCCGCCGACATGATCTGCCGCCGCGCCGCAGCATTGTTCGACGCCGGCGAGGAATGCGGTGCGGACGCCAACATGGCAAAGCTCTTGGCATCGGAGGCGACCTGGCACGCCGCCGAGGCGACGTTCGCGACCTATGGCGGTTTTGCCTTCGCCAAGGAATACGACATCGAGCGCAAATGGCGCGAGGCGCGGCTCTATCAGACCGCACCGATCTCGACCAACCTGATCCTCGCCTATCTCGGCCAGCACGTGCTGGGGATGCCACGGTCTTACTGAGCCGCGCACGCGCTTGCCGACGCGAATGCGGGGTTGCCTCGGTTCTGCTTTCGGCGAGCAGGCCCGCCTCGTGGATTTTGGAAA
>DASXMC010000338.1:0-3271 GCA_036495885.1 Allostellaceae bacterium
TACCCTCGCCGAAATCGGCGGCAGCCTCGCCGACATGGTCACGATGACGGTCTTTATCACCGATGCGCGGTACGGCGATCGTTTCACCGAACTGCGCAAGGAGATCTTTGGCGACAACTTTCCGGCAAGTGCATTGATCACCGTCGCGGGACTTGCCCGCCCCGAGCTTCTGGTCGAGGTCCAGGGGGTCGCGGTCATCGCCTAATGACGCGAACCGCACGAGCGCTACCGAGGCACGCTGTCACCGAGATTGCTTCGCGGAGTTTATCCTCGGGCGCCGCAAAGCGCGGACCCGGGGGCTCGCAATGACACGCTAACCGTGTCATTGCGAGGAGCTGAGCGACGAAGCAATCCCGATACGACGACAATAGCGGGCACCAACTGTCTGGTTCACACCACCCGCAGGCGGTCGATCCGGCAAAAACGAGAGGCGCGTGCGGTGAAGAAATGGCGTGCGGCTTGCGTCGTCTGGCTCGCGGCGGCCTTGGCTGGATTTGCCGGTGCGGCAGCGGCACTGGCACAAGATTGCCGGCCGGCGCCAAAGGCCGAGCTCGCGGTCACGCCGATGGGCAATATTCCAATCGTCACGGTGCGGATCAACGGCGGGGCGGCCGATTTTCTGTTCGACACCGGGGCCGAGCGCACGATCATCTCGGCGGCGGCGGCCAAGCGGCTGCGAGTGGCGGCGCATTACGAATACGCCCGGCCGATGCGGAGCCTCGGCGGTGCGGTTTCGGGAGGCGACGCCAGGTTGCGCAGCTTCGAGCTCGGCGGCATGACGGTCAGCGACTTCACGATCCTGGTCGGCCCGGTGTCGCTGCCCTCGCTCGATGGCAAGCCGATCGAGGGTCTGCTCGGCGCCGATTTCCTGGGCGATTACGAGATCGACCTCGACCTCGCCCATCGCCGCATCACCCTCTTTGCGCCGCCGCCCTGCCCGCTCAGCGCACCCGCGTGGAACGGCGCCTACGCGACCATCGCGGCCAACCGTTCGCTTCACGAGCGCCTGTTTTTTCGGGTACAGCTCGACGGGCGCCCGCTCGCGGCGTTGATCGACACCGGCGCGCAGCTGACGACGCTCGACGCCGATTGGGCGGCCGCACTCGGCGTGACCGGACCGATCCTGGCGCGCGACCCGGTCGCGACGTTGCGCGGCGCCACGGCCGAGCCGGTTACATCGCGGGCCCATCGCTTTGCCGAGCTCCAGATCGACGGCGAGATGCTGCGCGATCAGACCATCATGGTGACGAGGTTGGGGCTGCAAGACGCCGATCTCGTGCTCGGCGCCGACTTTCTGCGATGGCAGCGGGTTTGGTTGTCGTATTCGTCGCACCGAATCTTTTTGGAGCGGCGGTATTGACCGCAGAGGACCAGGCCAGCCGCGCCGCGAGTGGTCAAAAATCCAGCACCTGATACCCAGTCTGTAGGTCAGCTCGGGGTAGACCTCAGCGTTTTCCGCTAGGTCTCGCCAATTCCACCGTGCCTGCAGGCGGCAAGAAAGAACGCCACCGTTCGCGCGACATGCGGTGCTACCTCGGCGCGCAGCGCTGTGAGGGGCTCTGCGAACAGCGCGCGCATCAGCATCGGCAGCAGTGTCAGCTCGATAAAGTGGCGTGCGGTGGCGACGCGGCGGTCGGCGGCGAGGGCGGGCAGCTTTTCGGGTTCCGCGAGCTCGCCCAACAGTTGAGCGACGGCTTCGGCCACTTGCTCGCGCCCCATCCGGCTGACGCTGGCCGCGACATCCGGAAACCGGCGTGCTTCGGCGACGGCTACTCGGATCAGTCCGACCGTCTTGGCCGCCAGGAGCTTCCGCAGGATGCCGATGCCGATGCTCGCCAGACGTTCTTCTAACGTCGCCCCCGTTGGCGCAACGCTCTCGAAAGAGCGGGCGATTTCGCGCACGTTGCGTGCCATGACTGTGGTGAACAGCGCCTCCTTGCCGGGGAACCGCGCATAGATCGTTGGCTTTCCGGCACGCGCGACCTCGGCGATCTCGTCGACGGTGGCGCCCTCAAAGCCGCGCTCGAGAAACACCCTCGCGGCCGCGTCCAGGATCCGCTCCTCGACCTCGCCCGCGAGCTCGCGGGGCGGCCGGCCGGATCGAACAACGCCTGCCCCCGCCGAACGCTTTCTGGTCGCCGTGCTCTGCCTCATGACATTCCTTTCACCGGGCCCTGACCGGCTCGGCACTCGCTCTCGATGCCGTTGATTTAGTCTCCCGCCTTGCCGATGCAAATAGGAACGATATAGTATCGTTTCTATATCCTTGACTCAAGCTCGCGCCTTGCCATCTGGAAGGAACGACACTGTACCGTTTCGTTTGTTTAAGCCGGTCCAGTGCCCGTTGCGAGGACGTGCAAGACGGAGGCATCGATGTACGAAACAGTAAATAGCGAAACCCGGCTCGGGAAGAGGTGGCCCGTGGCGATCGCAGCTGGTTTGCTCGGCGCGGCGGTGCTTTGCCAGACAGATATCGCCTACGCATTCTCGCCGCCGCACGGGGGCGGGTTCGCCGGCGGCGGGTTCCACGGCGGCGGCTTTGGCGGGTTCGCTGGCGGCGGCGGCCATGGCGGCGGTTACGGTCATGGCTGGGGCGGCGGTTACGGCTATGGCCACGGGGGTTATGGCTACGACCACGGCTATGGCTATGGTGGTTACGGGTACCCTGGCAACAGCTGGGGGTTTGTCGGGAGTTTTCCGGCTTACGGCTCTTACTCCTACAGCCAACCTTCCACCGGTCAAGTCTGGTACTACTGCGCGGCTCCAGCAGGTTATTATCCTTACGTAACGCAGTGCAGCACCGCCTGGCAGACGGTTCCAGCGACCGGCGTGGTGTCGCAGGGCGGCGGTGTCGTGGTTGGCGGTGGCTCCTACCCCTATGGCGGCTGGGGCAGCGGCGGCTATGGCGGCTGGGGCCACGGCGGTGGCGCCGCTGGCGGCTGGGCCGGCGGTCACGGCGGCGGTGGCGGGCTCGCCGGCGGCGGCTTCCACGGCGGTGGACTTGGCGGGCTCGCCGGCCGCGGTTTCCACGGCCGTTGACCCGTGAAGGTGGTCTCTCCCGGCCGTCGCCTGCGGCAGCCGGGAGCGATCGTTCGCCGCAACGCCGCATGCCGCCGCTAAGCGTCACAAGCCGACGAAGAGGCGCACCCCTTGCCATGTGAATGACACGATATGGTATCGTTTCGTTATCTTGATCCAGTCCCCGTTGCGGGGCCAGGTGCCGGAAGGAGGCATCGATGTACGACACAGACAATAGCGAAGCCCGGCTCAG
>DASXMC010000339.1:0-2548 GCA_036495885.1 Allostellaceae bacterium
GCGAACACCCCGGCAGCCGAGTGGGACCGAGTGCTGGAACAACTCAAAGAGGAAATTGGCGATATCGCCTTTCGCAGTTGGCTCGCTCCCATCAACATGCAGCGGATCGATGGCGGCGAGGCGATTATTGCCGCCCCTGCCCGACTGCACCGCGATTGGGTGGCAGCGCATTACGCGGATCGGATCCTGGCCTTGTGGCGGGCCCAGAACCGGCAAGTCAAGCGGGTTTCGGTGGTGCTGGCGCCGGTGGCGCGCGAGCAAGTCGCACCGCCGCCTCCCAGCAGCGAAATCCGAGTTGAATTGCCGAGGCCGGCGCGCGCTGCAGTGGTCGAAGTGTTGCCGGCGATCGAGATCGGCGACGAGCGGCCGCACCCTTCCGGCCTCGATCTGCGCTTCACATTCGAAAATTTTGTCGTCGGCAAGCCTAACGAACTGGCCCATGCCGCAGCGCGGCGGGTTGCCGAGGCATGTTCCGCGCCAGTGCGTATGGTGCCGTTCAATCCTCTCTTTCTCTACGGCGGAGTCGGTCTCGGTAAAACCCATCTGATGCATGCCATCGCCTGGCACGTCCACAAAAACGCCTGCCTGCGTAAGGTCATCTATCTCTCTGCCGAAAAATTTATGCATCAATTCATTCGGGCATTGCGTTATAAATCGACAATGGATTTTAAAGAGGAGTTTCGCTCCGTCGATTTACTGATGATCGACGATGTACAATTTATCAGCGGCAAAGAATCAACGCAGGAGGAGTTTTTCCACACGTTCAACGCGTTGGTCGACCAGAATCGACAAATCGTCATTTCCGCCGACAAATCCCCGTCAGACCTCGAAGGTCTCGAAGAGCGCATGCGCTCGCGACTGGGCTGGGGGCTGGTAGCCGATCTGCACCCGACCACCTACGAGCTGCGCCTCGGGATCCTTCACTCGAAGGCTGAACAGGCGAACATGCAGATCCCGCGCAAGGTCATGGAGTTTCTCGCCCATCGCATCACCTCGAATGTGCGCGAGCTCGAAGGCGCCCTCAACCGCATCGTTGCCAACATGCAGCTGGTGGGGCGCGAAATTACGCTCGAGACCGCACAGGAAGAGCTGCACGATTTGTTGCGTTTGCGCGAGCGCCGGGTGACGATCGACGAAATTCAGCGGCGCGTGGCCGAGCATTTCAACATCAGGTGCGCGGAAATGACCTCGGCGCGTCGCGCCCGCGCGTTTGCTCGGCCGCGTCAGGTCGCGATGTACCTCTCCAAGCAGCTGACAAGCCGCTCGCTGCCGGAGATCGGGCGGAAATTCGGCGGCCGTGACCACACCACGGTCCTGCACGCAGTGCGCCGCATCGAAGAGTTGAAGGATACCGACCCGGCTCTTGCCGAGGACGTCGAATTGCTGCGCCGGATGATGCAGGGCTGACCGAGAGCGGTATCATCCGGGCGGGCGAGGCAGCAGGACCTCGATGGGGCTGAGCCGGATCGTGTTTTCGTGTAGGATGGCGTCCCGTCCGCTGGCTGAAGAGGTGCTGCGACGGGGATTACGGTCTTATCCCGGGCCGTAATCGTCCGCTCAACCGCGTGTCGCCAACATGAAACTCACGATCGAACGGGTCGCTCTTCTCAAGGCTCTGGGACATGTGCAAAGCGTCGTCGAACGCCGCAACACGATCCCGATTCTCTCGAATGTGCTGTTGCGCGCGGATGGCGCTGCACCGGGCGGGACGCTGGCGCTGAGCGCTACCGACATGGATCTCGAAATCGTCGAGCAGGTGCCGGCGCGGATCGAGCGGGCCGGGCGCATCACCGCCCCGGCGCACACTCTCTACGATATCGTTCGCAAATTGCCGGAGGGCGCCCAGATCGAGATCGACGCCAACGGCGAACGCGGCGCTATGGTGCTGCGGTGCGGACGCTCGACCTTCACCCTCGCTTGTCTGCCGCCGGAAGACTATCCGGTGATGGCGAGCGGCGAGCTGGGTCATCGGTTTACGGTGACCGCGGCGGAGCTCAAGATCTTGATCGACCGCACCCGATTTGCGATCTCGACCGAGGAAACCCGCTATTACCTCAACGGTATCTATCTGCACGCCACAAAAAGCGACGAAGTCCCGGTCATTCGCGCGGTGGCAACCGATGGGCACCGTCTTGCCAGGGTCGAAATCGTATTGCCCGAGGGTGCCGCAGGAATGCCCGGGATCATCGTGCCGCGAAAGACCGTTCTCGAATTGCGCAAGCTCGTCGAAGAAAGCGAGGACGAAATTCAGTTTTCGCTTAGCGAGACCAAAATCCGCTTTGACGTCGGAAACGCGACGCTGACCTCAAAGCTGATCGACGGCACGTTTCCCGATTACGATCGCGTCATCCCGACCGCCAACGACAAAGTTCTCGAAGTCAAATGCAAAGATTTTGCCGAAGCGGTCGATCGAGTGGCAACGATCTCCACTGAAAAGAGCCGGGCGGTTAAACTTGCAATCGCACCCGGTGCGAATGGCGGCAGCCTCGCGGTTTCGGCAACGAGCCCGGAAAACGGCACCGCGGTCGAGGAGATTGAGGTTCGCTAT
>DASXMC010000340.1:0-6992 GCA_036495885.1 Allostellaceae bacterium
CCGGTCGAGGCCGAAGCGCATCGTCACGATGTTTGAATACGATTTCATGCGCACCGCCTTTGTGGCGGGTGGCATTGTCGCGGTCGCCGCGGGTGCCGTCGGGTTCTTTCTGGTTCTGCGTAATTTGACCTTTGCCGGCCACGCCCTCTCGCATGTCGGGTTCGCCGGTGCGACCGGTTCGCTTCTGATCGGCATCGGCGCGTTATGGGGGCTGCTCGCCTTCACCGTGGTCGCGGCGGTGGCGATGGGGCTGCTAGGCGACCGGCTTCGTAACCGCGATGTTGCGGTCGGGATCGTGCTGGCGCTGGCGCTCGGCTTTGGGGTGCTGTTTTTGTCTCTCTATACGGCGAGCGCGACCGAGGCGACGGCGATCCTGTTCGGCAATCTGCTGGCGGTCGGCGCCGGCACCTGCTGGACCCTGTTGGGACTGAGCGCTGCGGCGCTGTTGGCGCTTGCCATGATATCGCGACCTCTGCTGTTCGCGACGTTGGCACCCGAGCTCGCCGAAGCCAAGGGCGTGTCGCTGCGGCTAATTTCGGTGCTGTTTCTCGTGATTACCGCGGTCGCTGTCGCCGAGGCGGCGCAGGTCGTGGGAGTGCTGTTGGTCTTCGCGTTGATGGTAGGGCCGGCGGCGGCCTCCCAGCGCCTCGCCTTGCGTCTTGGCGTCGGTCTGGCGTTGGCGGTCGGTTTGGCGGTGCTCGAAACCTGGGGCGGGATCGCCATCGCCTACCTCACCGATTGGCCGACGACCTTCTGGATCGTGTTGTTGAGTTGCCTCGTCTATTTCGCAAGCTTGGGAACATCGCTCGCGCCCCGCCGCGCGGCAGCCGGGCGTGTTTGAGCAAGAGCGACGGAAGCGAGTTGCTCACCCTTGCGCCACAGCGCGGGGGGCTGCCCGGACCCCGGCCTAGGCCTCGGCTGCGAGCCGTTCGAGGAGAGCCGCGGCGGCACCGGCCTCGGCACGGCGTTTGGCCGGGCCGCTCGCGGTCGCAGGGGTGCCGCCGGCGATGCTCGCCGCGACGGTAAACTGCGGCGCATGATCAGGACCACTGGTTGCCACAAGCTCGTAACGCGGTAATCCCAGCCCGCGCGCTTGCGCCCATTCCTGCAGCATGGTCTTGGGATCGCGCGGCGGGGCTTCCATCGCGCCGATCAGCGGCTGCCAATGACGGCGAATGAAGCCCCCCGCTGCGTCATAACCGCCGTCGAGATAAATTGCCGCGATGATCGCCTCGCAGGCATCGGCGAGGATCGCGGGGTTGGCTGCTGTACCCGCCGCCCGTTCGGCCCGCGACAGGACCAGGTGCTGTCCGAGGCCGATGGCTTCGGCCACGCGAGCCAAAGTCTCGCGGCGCACAAGATGCGTGTGCCGTTGGGTCAACAGCCCCTCGGGCTCGTCCGGGAAGCGCCGCCACAGCAGCTCGGCGATCACCAGGCCGAGCACCCGATCGCCGAGAAATTCGAGGCGCTCATAGCCGTGCTTGGCGATTTTGGCGCCGCGGCCGCGTCCTCGGTCCGTGGTGAGCGCGCTCGGGTGAGTGAGCGCTTCGGCCAGCAATGATGGGGCGGCAAAGTCGTGGCCGAGGATCCGAGGCAAATCGACGCGCGCTTGCGGATCGGCAGGGAAGTCGTCGACGCCGGGTCGAACGACCTCGTCCGACACGTCAATTGACCCCTTTGAAGAGGCGATCATAGCGGATCGCGAACGGCCATTTCCAAAATTCCCACAGCCGCGCCGAGCCGTCCGTCGAAAAGAAAATGAATTGCGCCTTGCCGATCAGATTCTCGGCCGGAACGTAGCCGACCGCGGAAAGGACCCGACTGTCCTGTGAATTATCGCGATTATCGCCCATCATGAAATAATCGCCTGAAGGCACGTGGTATTCCTGCGTATTGTCGAGCGGCCCGTTGTCTCCGACTTTGATAATTCGGTGCTGTCGTCCGTTAGGCAAGGTTTCGATATATTGCCTCATCGGAATCACTGCACCATCGCCTTCTTGATAGAGGTAGTCTTCAATTCTCTTACGCGGCACTTCCTTGTCGTTAATGTAAAGCTCGCCTTCCTTCATCTGAATTGTGTCGCCGGGCAAACCGATGACGCGTTTTATATAGTCGACTGACGTATCGGTGGGTAGTTTGAAGACCACGACATCACCGCGTTGCGGCGGATAAAAGAATATCCGCCCCGAGAACAATGGCAACCCGAACGGCAGCGAAAATCGGCTATAGCCATAAGAGTATTTCGAGACGAACAAATAATCACCCACCAACAGCGTCGGAATCATCGACCCCGACGGAATGTTAAACGGTTCATATGCAACAGTCCGAACCACCAAGGCAATCAGTACCGCATAGACGATGGTCTTGATGGTGTCGATAACGCCTGAGGTTCTTTTTTTCGAGATCACGTTTCGCGTGGAATTGGATTTCATGATATGCCGTGCTGGGCCGATGGCGATGGATCAAAGCCAAGCGCGTCGGCCGAAGTCAAGCGCGGCGCGGATGGCGGGAGCGCCGAGTGGCGGCGACTTGTCACTCAGATTGGGATGGGGCGGCAGAGATGATCACGACCGCCTGCGCCATCGGCGGCTCATCGGTCAGGCTGACGTCGAGTCGCGCCAACATCCCTGCGGGTGTCATTTCCTCCAGCCGGCGCAGCGCCCCGCCGGTCAGGCGTATTGTCGGGCGCCCCGAGGTTAGGTTAACGACGCCGAGGTCGCGCCAAAAGACGCCGCGGCGAAACCCGGTGCCGAGCGCCTTGGAACATGCCTCTTTGGCGGCGAAACGCCGCGCGTAGCTGGCGGCCCGATTGGTGCGGCCTTCGCATCGGGCCCGCTCTACCTTGGTAAAGATCCGATCGAGAAAACGGTCGCCATACTGGTCGATGACGCGCTCGATCCGGCGGATGTCGACGAGATCGCTGCCCAGTCCGAGGATCATCGCACCAGCCTCCGCGCCCCGCCGCGTGGTTCGCGCCAGCTGGCGCCATCGACCGGCGCCGGTGTCAACCGCGGGCCCGCTCGACCGAATTGATGACCGGGTTCGCGCGCAACGCGGCGACAATCGTAGTCAAATGTTTCACGTCGGCGACTTCGATGTCCAGCATCATCTCGAAGAAATCAGAAGAGCGGTTGGTGATCTTCAAATTCGTGATGTTGCCGCCCTGCTTGCCGATAACTGTGGTCAGGCTGCCGAGATTGCCGGGCTCGTTCGCGATCATGACATTTAGCCGGCCGATATGAATGGCCTCGCCGTCTCTATTGCTCCAGGCAACGTCGAGCCAGCGCTCGGGTGTGT
The DNA here is from genome assembly GCA_036495885.1 of Allostellaceae bacterium. Classification (GTDB taxonomy): domain Bacteria; phylum Pseudomonadota; class Alphaproteobacteria; order ATCC43930; family CGMCC-115725; genus AP-15. The sequence continues at coordinate 3,298 of DASXMC010000340.1, forward strand.
CGGCAAAGTTTTCGAGCGTGTCGCAATCGATGGTATGGATCGTGACCCCTTTGCCCGTGGTGACGATGCCGACAATGCGGTCGCCCGGCAACGGGTGGCAGCAACCCGCAAAGTGCAGCGCCATGCCTGGGATCAAACCACGGATCGCGACCGCGGTGTCGTTGCGGCCAACCTTGCGCCGCGCCCGCGCCAGCGAGACCACTTTGGCCCGATCCTGCTGTTGCTGCGGGAAAACGGCGTTGACGACCGCTTTGCCGGTGACCAGCCCCTGCCCGACCGCGACATAGAGCTCTTCGACCGCCGGGCAGTTGAATGTTTTGAGCACCGGCTCGAGCGGCCGCTCGGAAAACTCGTGTCCTTCCTGGCGAAACGCCTTTTGCACGATCGCCTTGCCGAGATCGAGGTATTGCGCGCGCTGTTGGGTGCGGATAAAGCGGCGAATACGCGCCCGCGCCTTGCCGGTAACAACAAATCGCTCCCAGGTCGGCGACGGGTGTTGCGCTTTTGAGGTGATGATCTCGACCTGATCGCCATTCCCGAGCGTCGTGCGCAACGGCACGAGCCGGCCGTTGATTTTGACGCCGACGCAGGTGTCGCCGATTTCGGAGTGGACGGCGTAGGCGAAATCTACGGCGGTGGCGCCACGCGGCAGTGCGATCAGATCGCCCTTTGGCGTAAAGGCAAAGACTTGGTCCTGAAACATCTCGAGCTTGGTATGCTCGAGAAACTCCTCGGGCCCCGCGGCGTGATCCAAAATATCCAGCAGCTCGCGCAGCCAGCGGTATTGCGGCCCTTCGGTGGTAACCGCCCCCTGCTTGTAGCTCCAATGCGCGGCGACGCCGAACTCGTCGATCTCATGCATGTCGCGGGTGCGGATCTGCACCTCTATGCGCTGCCTCTCGGGTCCGATGACCCCGGTGTGCAGTGAGCGATAATTGTTGGGCTTGGGGGTCGAAATATAGTCTTTAAAGCGGCCGGGAACGACATGATAGGTAGAGTGGATAGTACCGAGTGCGTGATAGCAATCGCCGACATCGTCCACCAGAATACGAAACGCCATGACGTCGGAGAGCTGCTCGAAGGCCACGTTCTTGCGCTGCATTTTACGCCAGATCGAGCACGGCGATTTTTCACGGCCTGAGACATGAGTATTGTCCAGCCCGCCTTCTGCAAGCTTGCGCTGTAATTCCGCCTCGATGCGCGGCACCAGGGCCGCACCCTGATCGCGCAAAAAATCGAGACGGGCAAGAATGCTCTTGCGCGCATCGGGCTGAAGTTCGGCAAAGGCCAAGTCCTCGAGCTCGTCCTTCATCCGCTGCATGCCCAGCCGCTCCGCCAGCGGAGCGTAGATGTCCATCGTCTCGCGCGCGATCCGCCGCCGCTTTTCGTCGTCCTTGATGAAGTGCAGCGTCCGCATGTTGTGCAGCCGGTCGGCGAGCTTGACCAGCAGCACGCGAATGTCCTCGGACATTGCCAGGACGAGCTTGCGGAAGTTCTCCGCCTGCTTTGTTTGATCGGATTGCAGTTCGATGCGCGAGAGTTTGGTGACCCCGTCGACCAGCCGGGCAATCTCGCGGCCAAACACCCGCTCGATGTCGTCTAGGGTCGCGACCGTATCCTCGACCGTGTCGTGCAGCAGTCCGGTTACGATCGAAGCACCGTCGAGCTTCATGCCGGCGAGAATGCCGGCGACCTCGACCGGGTGCGAGAAATAAGGATCGCCCGAGGCGCGCAACTGCGCGCCATGCGCCTTCATCGAAAACACGTAGGCCCGGTTGAGCGCGTCTTCGTCGACAGTGGGGTCGTAGGATCTGACGAGCTCGGCGAGCTCGAATTGCCGCATCATCGCGGCACCCCTCGATTGCGCGGCGCCGACCGAGACCGCAGCTGCTCGCTCGGTTCGAATTGCCGCAACAGCCGCCGGTACGCCCGCTGCGCTAGAGATCGTCTTCGTCGTCACCCGCCGATTCGGCTTCGGGCAAATCCTCGAGATCGCCCTCATCCGCCTCGTCCTCGACCCGCAAATCGCCCTCCTCCGCCTCGTCTTCGACGCTCAAGATGTCGTCCGCCAGCTTTTCGTCGAGGTCAGCGTCATCATCGGAAAGTTCCTGATCGATCGCCGCCTCTTCTTCTTCGTCTTCGAGCTCGTCGCCGAGGTCGACGTCCTCATAGCCCGGCACATCGGCGCCCGCGTCGCCGGCCGCCAACATGGCGTCGGGAGCGGTAAACCCGAATACGCTGGTGTCGACTTCAAGCTCGTGGGTTTCTTCGGCTTCATCGAGCTCGACATGTTTTTGCATCCCGCGAACCACCGATTCCCTCAGATGCGCAAGACCGACGGTCTCGTCGGCGATTTCGCGCAAAGCAACCACCGGGTTCTTGTCGTCGTCGCGATCGATCGATAGGGGGGCGCCGGAGGTGATTTCGCGGGCGCGCTGGGCTGCAAGCAGAACCAGCTCGAATCGATTGGGTATCTTGATCACGCAATCTTCGACGGTAACACGCGCCATTTTCGGATTAACCCCTATCGCTGAACTCACGAATATATGGGTCCGTCTGCAGCGCGGCAACCCACTGAATGTTACGCAACTGACCAACTCTTGATGCGTCGCGGCATTGAGGAGGCGCGGATGCAACCATCAGCAGGTCGACCATTTTGACCAACGCGGGCGTCCCAACACCTATTGCGATCAACCCGGTCATTAATTGACGCGGGTCATGCTTGACCCGCGGCGGATCGGCCGGGCTGTGGGCTTGAACATTGGCGACTTCGTTCTCCGCCTGGAGGATTACCCGGCGCACAACCCATATTGGGCGCTATCGCCGGATCGCGGCGCGCATCAGTCTGTGCTGAGTCGGTTAGCCGCTGTCAGCTTCAGAGCCGGGTAGACAGCCAAATCGCGACCCGGGAGCCTGCCTTGATCAGGGACGTCAGCGCATCGTAGCCTGGTGCCTGCTCGGCACCCTGCGCGAGTGCCACATTACGGTGGGCGATTTCGTCGGCGCGAAAATCGAGGATCGTCTGAGTCAATCCGCGATCTTGGTCGGCAAGGCGCTCGGCCTGCTCACGATAATGCTGATCGATGACATCCTCGACCGCGACCGTGCAGGCCATTGCCGCCTGCTCGCCCAGAAGAGCGGTTGAGGCACCCAGCGCATAGCCGGCGATCGACCACAGCGGCTGCAACACGGTCGGGCGCATCCGGCGCGCTCGCAGCAATGTGTCAAATCTTGCGAGATGACGCTGCTCCGCCTCGGCCATCCGCCGGATCTCGCTCGCGCCCCGACCTCGCCCCAAGACGTCGAGCTGACCGTCGTAGATGCGCGTAGCGCCAAACTCGCCGGCGTGATCGACCCGCAGCATTCTTTCGACTTCCGCGGCCGGCAGCGGGTCGCCGGGCAGGCGATGGCGAGGCGCGTCGCTCATGCGGAACCGCGCAGGATCGTCGACCGTCGCTGCCTGCGCAGGCCCAAAAACACGAAGATGGAGATCGCGGCCATGGTCAGCGAGGCGAGCAGGTTCCAGCCGGCAAGCGAGACGCCAAACAATGTCCAGGCCGGCTCATCGCAGCGAACCGGCTGCTGATGGTTGAGTTGCGCCTTCAACGCCTCGATCGTCGCGGGCGTGGCACCGGCGGTGCAGGCGCTCGGACCGGCGAACCAGTGCTGCTCGACACCGACATGGTAAAAGGCGA
>DASXMC010000341.1:0-10902 GCA_036495885.1 Allostellaceae bacterium
GCGCGGATCTCGTATTGCGCGTGCGGATCGGCCCGCAACGACAGGAAATGCATCAAATTGTGCAGATCGATCTTCCAATACCATTGGGTATAAAAGCCGAGCGTCAAGTTGATGCGGGTCAGCTCTCGGGCAAGTCCCGACCGATCCGGATCAATCGTCCGGCCGGAAGCATCCTCGTTGAGCAGCTCAGTATAGCCGGCGTAGGCCCGCTCGGCATCCTCGCGGAGCAAATTGAGCACGCGCTGTGCCTCGGGTCCTTCAAGCACCTCACCGCGGCCCTGCCGGTTCGCCGTCGCCTGCGCCGCCAGATGCTCGGGCGACGGAATATAGAATTCGTTGTCGAGGATCGAATAACGCGCCGAGTACTCGTTGACGTTGGCGGTGCGATGACGGATCCATTGCCGGGCGACAAAAATCGGTAATTTGACGTGATATTTGATCTCGCACATCTCGAACGGGGTCGAGTGGCGATGGCGCATCAGATAATTGATCAGACCACGGTCTTCGCTGACCCGGCGGGTGCCGCGCCCGTAAGAAACCCGCGCTGCCTGCACCACCGCCGCGTCGTCACCCATGTAATCGATGACACGAACAAAGCCGTGATCGAGTACTGGCAGCGGCTCAAATAGGATCGCTTCCAGTGCCGGCACGGTGGCGCGTCGCGTCGGTCGCTGCTCGGCGCGCTGCACCGCGATCTCGGCCTGTTGCTGTGATGTCACCCGCATCTTGTCTCCTCAGCGAGTGAGATTAGGCGGTGGCGCATGCGGCATCAACTTAGGCCCGTAATCGCTTGTGCTGCGAACTCGGCGGCCCGCGTGCAGACGTGGCCATAGCTCCAAACGATTCGACTCCCGCCACCTCCGCTGCGCCACGGATGGGATAGGATGGGAAATGTTTGGCAGTGTTCTGCCGGCAAGTACGGGGCCCGACGGCCGGGATTGCGTTGCGGCCGCACCCCTCCTATATCTGCGATGCCGGCTTGACCGGCTATGGCGATACACGGGTTGCGGAATAGGCGTAGCGGACCCGGGGGCAGTACCCGGCGCCTCCACCAAACTTCCGATCCCTTTGGGGGCGAAACAGGCTCGACGCGCGTGGTAAAGGCAATATCCGTCGCCCGGCATGATACCGCCGTTATCGGGTCACAATCTAACTGCGAACGACAACTTCGCAACAGAGGCGCTCGCGGCCTAACCCTTAGCGGGGTAAAAGCCTAGAGCAAATCGCGGTTCGAGGGGCACCGGGCAACAGAAGCCCCTCACTCGCTTTCGTCGTCGGTCCGAGTGCAGCAAGCGAACCGGAAAAAATGGCCGAGGATCTCTTCCACTACGACAAGATGGTCGAGACGGCACTACGCGGAGTTGCGCGCGAGGCGCTGAGCCGCGCGGCGCGCGACGGCTTGCGCGGCGGGCATCATTTTTACATCAGCTTTCGCACAGGTGCCGCCGGGGTGGCGTTGCCGCCGCAGCTGTTGGCGAAATACCCGGAAGAGATGACCATCGTGCTGCAGCATCAGTTCTGGGGTCTCGAGATCGGCGAGCAGGCTTTCTCGGTGGGCTTGAGTTTTTCCGGTCGGATGGAGCGCCTGACGATCCCGTTTTCGGCAATCACCGCCTTTGCCGATCCCTCGGTCAAATTCGGGCTGCAGTTTCAAGCCCCTGCGGGGGCGCCGACAGAGGAGTCGGCCACGGCCCTTCCGGCGGCGCTGCCTGCCGGCGACCAATCCACAGGCGACAAGCCCGCTGGGGACAAAAAGGAAAACGAGCGGCAGGAAGCCGAAATCGTCACCCTCGACCGCTTCCGCAAACGCTAAGCCCCGCTTGACGCCGGCGCGCAAACGGCGATCCTGCCTTCGCATTCGATCGCGGAGCACGAGTTGAGCGATTTTGCCTACCATGAGCTGTTCCCGCTTGGCGCGGACGAGACGCCGTACCGCAAGCTCAGCGGCGATTATGTGGCGGCAGCCGATTTCGAGGGCCGCGGGATCGTCAAAGTGGCACCCGCGGCGCTGACTCTGCTCGCGGCTCAGGCCTTCGTCGATTCGGCGCATTTGCTGCGCCCCAGCCATCTGGCGTCGTTGCGCGCGATTCTCGACGACCCCGAGGCGTCATCGAACGACCGGTTCGTCGCCTTTGACCTCCTCAAAAATGCCAATATCGCGGCGGGTAAAGTGCTGCCGATGTGCCAAGACACCGGTACCGCGATCGTGATGGGCAAGAAGGGCCAGCAAGTGTGGACCGGGGATGACGACGCTGCTGCGATCACCGCCGGGATCCGCCGCACCTACACCGAAAGCAATTTGCGTTACAGCCAGCTGGCGCCCTTGTCGATGTATGAGGAGGTCAATACCGGCGACAATCTGCCGGCCCAGATCGAGCTTTATGCCGAGCCCGGCGACGAATACAAATTCCTGTTCATCGCCAAGGGCGGCGGCTCCGCCAACAAAAGCTTTTTGTACCAGCAATCGAAAGCGGTGTTGAACCCAAGGGCGCTGGTCAAATTTCTCGACGATAGGCTTCGCACCCTTGGTACCGCCGCCTGCCCGCCCTATCACCTCGCGATCGTGATCGGCGGCACCTCGGCCGAGATGAACCTGAAAACCGTCAAACTCGCCAGCTGCCGCTATCTCGACAGCTTGCCGGCGAAAGGCAACCGCTGGGGGCAAGCCTATCGCGACCGCGGCTTTGAAGAAAAGGTGCTGGAGCTGACGCGCCGGCTCGGCATCGGCGCGCAGTTCGGGGGCAAATATTTCTGCCACGACGTGCGCGTGATCCGCCTGCCGCGGCACGGCGCCAGCCTGCCGATCGGGATTGGCGTATCGTGTTCGGCCGACCGTCAAATCCTCGGCAAGATCACCGCGGAGGGCGTTTTTCTCGAAGAGCTCGAAACCAATCCGGGGCGGTTCCTGCCCGATATTGACGAGACGGTGCTGGGCGGCGAGGTTGTCGCGATCGATCTCAACCGACCGATGGCAGAGATTCGCCGCACCCTCTCGCAATACCCGATCAAGACCCGGCTCAGCCTGACCGGTCCGCTTGTCGTAGCCCGCGACATCGCGCACGCAAAACTGCAGGAACGGCTCGATCGCGGGGAAGGCCTGCCCGATTATGTCAAGAATCACCCGATCTACTACGCCGGGCCGGCCAAGACGCCGGCGGGTTACGCCTCGGGTTCGTTCGGGCCGACGACAGCCGGCCGCATGGACAGCTATGTCGATGCATTCATGGCCGCGGGCGGCAGCTTTGTGACGCTCGCCAAAGGCAACCGCGGCGCTGAAGTCCGCGACGCCTGTCGCAGGCATGGCGGGTTCTATCTGGGGTCGATCGGCGGACCCGCGGCGCGGCTCGCCCGCGACTGTATCCGCAAAGTCGAGGTCCTCGAATACCCCGCGCTCGGCATGGAAGCCGTCTGGCGGATCGAAGTCGAAAATTTTCCGGCCTTTATCGTCATCGACGACAAGGGCGGCGATTTTTTTGCCGCGTTGAGTTGAGGCGTCTCCGCCGGGTGCAAGGCGCTCGGCCGCCCGGATCCGCGGGCGACGACCTGCTGGACGCGCTCATTCGCGGTGAAAAAGGCGGCTGGGACGCATTTGTCCGGCGATATGCTGGCCTCGTCGTCGCCGCCGTGCGCAGTGTCGCGCGCGAAACCGGCGAGATCGAAGACCTGAGCCAGGAGGTTTTTCTACGGCTGTGCCGCAACGACTTCCGGCTCTTGCGCAGCTACGATCCGGAGCGCGCCGGGCTGTCGACCTGGATTACGATCGTCTCGCGCAGCACCGCGCGCGACGCGCTGCGTCGCCACCGGCCGATCGTCGTACCGATCGATGCGGTCCCCGAAGCGCAATTGGCCGTCGATGCTGTCGAACCCGTCCGCAAGCTGAAGCTTCCCGAGGTGCTGTTGTCGCCGCGCCAACGTGAGATTTTGTCGATGTTGTACGACAAAGACATGGAAGTAGCGGAGATCGCGGCTCAGCTCGGCATCGATCCGCAAACCGTGCGCAGCGCGCATCACAAGGCGATGATAAAATTGCGTGCTTATTTCAAGGCGGAAGCGCCATAAAGCTGCAAACCACAAGGTTGCGGGGATGCCGCCATGCGGGGCCGCCTAACATTCTCGAAGAGCGGTGCGATGACCCGAGCTAAGGACAAGATGGAAGAAACGGCGGCCTTCGAAGCCGGCCGCGGCTTATGGCAGCGCTGCCGTGTGAGTGAAGTGCCCGACAGCGACACCGAGCGCTTTCTCGATCTCGCCGCAATGGCCGACGGGACGCTCGACGAGGAGGAACACGAGCGCGTCGCCGAGCGGCTTGCCCGGGATCCGATCGCCCGTGCCGATGTCGCGGCGGCGCGGGCGCTTTGCGTCGGCGGCATTGCCATGCCGGGTGGGATCGAAGCGATTATCGAGCGGGCGATCGCGATCCTGGATGAAGCCGCGCCCGACCCGATCGTCACAGCGGCAGCGCTGCCGGGCGGGCGAGCGATGCTGCAGGCGGTGGCGCAATGGGGCAGCCTCGCGGCGGCGATTGCCTTTGCAAGCTGGCTCGGTTTTGCGATGGGCACCGGGGTATCGCAGACCATGACCCAGCCGGGGTCGGTGAGCCAGATCAGTGACGACAATTCTTTGCCTGAACTCCTCGACCCGTCGACCGGCTTCCTGCGCGATCTCGGCATGGGTCAGCAGACATGATGCTGGTAGAACCGGCGGTGCAGAGGGCCGCCCGGCAGCATTGGTGGAAGGTGCTGCTGGCGTTGTCGCTGGCGCTCAATTTGTTTTTTGTCATTGGGGCGATGTGGATCCGCATCCACGCGCCGGCGCCGATGCTGTCCGACCAAGATCGGCTCGCGCAAATGGCCGGCGAACTTAACCTCGATTCCCAGCAACGGCAGGCTTTCGCACATTATTCGCAAGCCATGCGCAGGCTGTTGCAATCGATGCACAAGCAGGTGCAGCCGTTGATCGCCGGCGCCTGGTCCGAAGTCGGCAAACCCCAAGCCGACGAGGCGAGGGTCATGCAGCTGTTCGACCGGGCCGACCAGCAGCGGCGCATTTTTGTCCACGATATAACAACGACGACCCTTTCGTTTCTGGCGACCCTCTCGCCCGAGCAGCGCGCCCAATTCGTCAAGCTCGCGCAGCGGCGGCCGCGCCCCTGGTCGCCGCCCCCCGAGCACGACGCAGCCCGCTAGAATTGGGGGAGTTTGAAGGCACCGCGGCGAGTCAGCCGCGATCTGGCGATGGGTTCACTTTGTCCCGAACAAGCGGTCGCCGGCGTCGCCCAATCCGGGCAGGATGTAGCCGTGGGCGTCGAGGCAGCGGTCGAGTGCGGCGGCGACGATCGTGACCTCCGGAAAGATGCCCAGCACCGTATCCACGCCTTCAGGGGCCGCGACGAGGCAGACGAATTTGATCGAGCGCGCCTTCAGCTCGACCAGGCGCGAGATCGCGGCCACCGCCGAATTGCCGGTCGCCAGCATCGGATCAACCAGGATCACGTCGCGCTCGGCCAAATCCTCCGGCAATTTCAGGTAATACTCGACCGCCTGCAAAGTGCGCGGCTCGCGATAGATCCCGATATGGCCGACCCGCGCCGAGGGCAGCAAGTCGATCATGCCGTCGAGAATGCCGTTGCCGGCGCGCAGGATCGATACGAGGCATAATTTCTTGCCCGCGATCACCGGAAAATTGCCGCGTTCGAGCGGCGTTTCGATCACGGCCGGCTCGAGCGGCAGATCGCGCGTCGCTTCATAGGCCAGCAACAGGCTGATCTCGCGTAAGAGCCGGCGAAATTCTGCGGTCGAGGTGTCGCGATCGCGCATCAACGATAATTTGTGCTGGACCAGCGGGTGATCGACGACGGTCAATCCCGCTCTGGGCTGCTGCATAATCAAATCGCCTCGAAAAATTTGGGCTCGAGCCTCTTCAACAGACCGGCTCGAGAGCGCCGGCCGTACACCAACCCGCATAGCACGAGCGAACCCACGAACCCGCGCGAAATCTTGGCTGCCGACCACTGCGCGTCGCCGAGGTGACCGCGTTCTGCCGCTCCGCCGACGAGCACGTGGGCGGGTTCTCGTCTGTTTATGCTGCCTCCAGAGCTTAAAATACCATTGACTTGGGCATTTGAGCCGCTTCCAGGCGATGATAGGATTAATTGGGAGGGGCCGATGGATATCGGCGACTGGCTGCGGGGTCTCGGGCTCGCCCAATACGAACCGGCTTTTCGCGACAACGCGATCGACGGCACCGTATTGCCGAACCTGACCGCCGAGGACCTGAAGGAGATCGGAGTTGCCGCCGTTGGGCATCGCCGGCGGCTGCTCGGTGCGATTGCGGCACTTCGCGCCGAGGCGCCGCTGCAGCTGGGCCCACCCATGGCACCTCTCGGCGGCAGCTCCGACCCCTCCGCTCCCGTGATTGGCCCTCAGCCTACCCTTCCCTTCCCGGGCTCGCGGGGGAGGGTTGGGGAGGAGAGAGTGGGGGCGGAAGCCGAACGCCGCCAGCTGACGGTCATGTTCTGCGACCTGGTGGGCTCGACCGCGCTTTCGACCCGGTTTGATCCTGAGGATCTGCGCGAGGTTATCGCGGCATATCACCGCACCGTCGGGGGGATCATCGCCGCGGCCGACGGTTTCATTTCCAGGTACATGGGCGATGGTGTTTTGGTCTATTTCGGGTTCCCACAAGCGCATGAAAACGACGCCGAGCGGGCGGTGCGAGCCGGGCTGGACGCGATCGACGCTGTCCGTCGCCTCGACGTCAAGTCCGCCAAGCTGCAAACACGCGTCGGGATCGCCACCGGGGTGGTGGTGGTCGGCGACCTGATCGGCGAGGGCTCGGCGCAGGAGCAATCTGTCGTCGGCGAGACGCCAAACCTCGCCGCTCGCCTGCAAGCCTTGGCCGAGCCGGACACGGTTGTGATCGCGCCGGGCACGCGGCGCTTGCTCGGCGATCTGTTCGAGTACCGCGATCTCGGCGCCGTCGAGTTGAAGGGCATCGCCGTGCCCGTTTCGGCCTGGCAGGTATTGCGTCCGAGCGTCGTGGCCAGCCGGTTCGAGGCGTTGCGCGGTGCGGCATTGACCAAGCTCGTGGGCCGCGACGAGGAGATCGACCTGCTATTGCGGCGCTGGGTGCGCGCCAAAGCGGGCGATGGCCAGGTTGTCCTGATCTCCGGCGATGCCGGAATTGGCAAGTCGCGCATCACCGCGGCATTGGCAGAGCGCCTCCACGGCGAGCCATATCTCCGCCTGCGCTATTTCTGCTCGCCCTATTACCAGGACAGTGCGCTGTTCCCGTTCATCGATCAGCTCGGCCGGGCAGCGGGGTTCGCAAGCGACGATCCGCCGGCGGCAAGGCTGGAGAAGCTCGAAGCCCTGCTCGCCCATGCGGCCCCGCCCGACGCGGATGTGGCATTTCTCGCCGATCTCATGTCGCTGCCCGCTTCGGAGCGCCACCCTCTGCCGAACCTCAGTCCACAGCGCAAGAAGGAGCGGACGCTGGAGGCGCTGATCCGACGGTTCGAAGGCTTCGCGCGCCGGCAGCCGATCGTCGCGGTATTCGAGGACGCCCATTGGATCGACCCGACCTCGCGCGAGCTGCTCGACCTCACCGTCGAGCGCGCACGCAGCCTGCCGGTGCTACTGATTGTGACGTTCCGCCCCGAATTCCAGCCGCCCTGGACCGGCCTGCCGCAGGTGACAATGCTAGCGCTAAATCGCCTCGATCGGCGTGATCGGACGGAGTTGGTCGAGCAGATCGCCGCCGGCAAGGCGTTGCCTGACGAGGTCGTTTCCCAGATCGTCGACCGCACCGACGGCGTGCCGCTGTTTGTCGAGGAATTGACGAAGAGTGTGCTGGAGAGCGGCCTGCTGCGCGAGGAGGCGGACCGCTATGTACTCGACCGCTCGCTACCGCCGTTCGCGATCCCGACGAGTTTGCAGGACTCGCTGATGGCGAGGCTCGACCGCCTAGCGTCGGTGCGGCTGGTGGCGCAGATTGGTGCGGCGATCGGACGCGAGTTTTCCTACGCGCTGCTGCGCGCCGTTTCCCGCCTTTCCGAGAATGAGCTGGAAGCCGCGCTTGCCCGCCTCGTCGCTGCCGAGCTGGTCTTCCAGCGCGGCATGCCCCCCGACGCGGTCTATATCTTCAAGCACGCGCTGTTGCAGGACGCAGCGCATGGTAGCCTGTTGCGCAGCTCTCGGCAGCAACTGCACGCCCAGATCGCCTCCGCGCTCGAAACCCATTTCCCCGAGTTGATGGACAGCCAGCCCGAGCTTTTCGCGCTGCATTATGTCGAGGCGGGACTTGCCGAAAAATCGGCCGCCTATTGGGGCAAGGCCGCCCGCAGATCCGCCGCCCGCTCGGCGATGGCAGAGGCAGCTGCGCAATTTCAAAAGGGTTTGGACCAGTTGTCCGTGTTACCGGAAACCCCCGAACGCCAGCAGCAGGAGCTTGAGTTTTGGAGCGCCCTGGGCGCGGCGTTGCGCTTCGTCAAAGGTCAGGCGACGCCGGAAATGGGCCAAGCCTATGCCCGGGCTCGAGAGCTGTGGGAGCAGCTCGGCTGCCCCTCCGAGTTCCTTCACATTCCCTACGGGCAGTCCTTCTATCACATGTACCGCGGCGAGTTCGATGTGGCGCAGCGCCTGGACGAGAATCTGCTGCGTCTGAGCCGTCAGCACAACAACACCGCTGGGCTCGTTCTGGGTCACGCCTCCGCCGGTCGCACCCTTATGTATATCGGCAGGTTTGCTGCGGCCCGGTCGCATCTGGAGGAGGTCTTGGCACTTTATGATCCAATTTCTCACGCTGCGCTCCTGCAGCAGAGCGCCAGCCACCCTCGGCTGAGCGCTATGGGGCAATCAGGGATCGCCCTGTTCTGTCTCGGCTTCCCGGACCAGGCATTGGCGCATAGTAACGCGGCGATCGCCGAGGCAATGACACTGGCGCATGCGCCGACTTTGGCAGCGAGCCTAGCGATGGGCGCCAGACTGCTTGCCCTCGGCGATGATCATGCAGCATTGAATCAGTGCGCCGACCAGCTAATTGCGGTGGCGGGTGGGCAGGGTTTCCCGCTGTACCAGGCGTTGGGGACGATCTATCGCGGCTGGGGCAAGGTCATGAGCGGCGATGTCGCAGAGGGTATGTCGCTACTACGCAACGGTTCGAGCGCTTACAGCGCCACTGGCGCCGACACGCGGATATCGTTCCATATCGCGCTATTGGCGAAGGCCTACGAGATCGCCGGGCAAGTTGAGGAGGCCTTCTCTCTGTTGGAGAATGCCTTGGGGATCGCTGAAAGAATCGGGGAGCGCTGGTTCGCGGCGGAGCTGTATCGGCACAAGGGCCAGTTGATGCTTCAGCAAGGTAATTCCGAGGCCGCCGAGGAGCTCTATCGCCAAGCTCTAACGGTCGCCGAGGAGCAGGATGCCAAGCTGTGGGAATTGCGCGCCGCCACCAGCCTCGCTCGGCTCGGCTGCGACCGGGGTCGCCATTCCGAGGCCCGCGGCTTTCTCGAGCCGGTCTACGGCTGGTTCACTGAGGGGTTCGACACGCTAGACCTCCAGAGCGCGAAGACACTGCTCGACGAGCTCAGCTAGAATGAGGATGGCTCAAGTAGCCCACACTGCTCGGCAGATAGGCTTAAGCCCACGGTCCCTCCGCGGCGACGCAACCATTGGGCTTATAAGCATTTGAGGTGAGCACCAGATCAGCTAGAGTAGCGCCGGAAATTTAGTTCGCCGGGTTCTCGTTCGGGGACCGAACTCCGACCAATGGCGGTTGATCAGATCGCAGGAACCGATGGGAGCAGCAGCACCGATGGGAGCAGCAGCAAGAAAACCCTTTAAAATCGTTCGCCACGTTACTGTAGACGATGACACGCTCAAAAGAATCGCCGAACTCTTAGGTATCCCGGAAGCCGAGCGTGACCGGATAATATCGGGGGAGATCCACATCGGTTCCCCGCCAACGCCACCAACCGGGGGCGCCTCGTCAACGTCACCGAGTGCCGGCTCCCCGCCAACATCTCCTAGCGGGGGTGCCCCGCCATTGCCAGGCGTCCCGCCATCGCCACCAAGCGGAGGAAGACGTTAACGAAATGGACGGCGGAAGCCTTCCGGACAATACTAAACGTACCTCCGCACTGCGGCGCCTACCGGCGCTGGAGGAGATTCGATTTCGATCGGAAACTGGCAATGAGGGCGATGTTTGCGCCTTCGAATTGCCACGCGACGCCCTCCCGATTACGGTCGAAGCGCCGACCGGTCGCTTGATGGCGATCGCCCCGGGCGATATCTTTCTCGCAACGCCGGGGTACCGTGCAGCGACCCGCTCGGTTTCGGGCGGTATTCCCGCCGGCGGGCTCATTCCGGGCAACCACTATTGGGTGCTCGCCGCTTCCGGAGTGGTCGGCGAGCTGCTCGACGGCTCGCCTTTGGACGAGGAGTTCGTCGGGCGCGTCTGCTATCTTGGGGCGGTGTGCGGAGACCGTGGCGAGACGCTAAACATCCGACAGTTCGCTCTGCCAGGCGCCGCCGGAACGGATCGCAACGGGCCCGTCTATCTTATCGTCGGGACTTCCGGAGAAGTCGGGAAGACCACCGCCGGAGTTGCCGCCTTGCGCGCGTTGCGCGTGAAGGGCCACACGACGGTAATCGCCCTCAAAGCGACCGGCACTTGTTCAGTTGCGGAGATCACACGATACCTAGATTTCGGGGCGGCGCAGGCTTTCGACTGCGTCGATTTCGGCCTGCCTGGTAGCTATCCGATGGGTCGCAGTGGGATCGCCGACTTCTTCGGCAGGGCGCTCGATTTCTGCCTCTCACAGCCGGCCGATGCCGTCGTCGTGGAATGCGGCGGCGATTTGCTCGGTCCCAATGTACTCGAGTTCCTGACTTGTCTGAAGGC
>DASXMC010000342.1:0-2655 GCA_036495885.1 Allostellaceae bacterium
CCGTTAAAGCGGGTCGGCGAGCGTGGTGCGGGCGAGTTCCGTGAAATCGAATGGGACGAAGCGATCGCGACCGCCGCCGACTGGCTCTCGGCAATCCGCGCCAGCGACCCCAAAAAGCTGGCGTTTTTCACCGGCCGCGACCAGAGCCAATCCTTGACCGGTTATTGGGCGGCGCAATTTGGCACCCCTAATTTCGCCGCCCATGGCGGGTTTTGCTCGGTCAACATGGCGGCGGCCGGGATGTACACGCTCGGCGGCAGCTTTTGGGAATTCGGCGAACCCGATTGGGAGAACACCCGGTTTTTGATGATGTTCGGCGTCGCCGAGGATCATGATTCGAACCCGATCAAGATCGGGCTTTCCGGGCTGCGTCGGCGCGGCGCCAAATTCGTCTCGGTCAACCCGGTGCGCACCGGCTATTCGGCGATTGCCGATGAGTGGGTTGGGATTCGGCCCGGCACCGACGGGTTGTTTGTGCTGGCGCTGATCCACGAGCTCCTCGCGGCGGACAAAATCGACCTCGATTATCTGGCGCGCTACACCAATGCCGCGTGGCTCGTGATCCGGGCGCCGGGGGCCGACGACGACGGGCTCTTCGCCCGCAACGAGGCGGGCGAGCCGCTAGTGCTCGAAGCTTCGGGAGCGCTCGTCGGTGCCGCGACGACCGGGATCGCCACCCGGCTCGTCGGCGACGCGGTACTGCCCGACGGCCGCCGGGCGGTGCCGGTGTTTCAGCTCGTCGCCGAGCGCTACCTCGACGACAGCTACGCGCCCGAGGCCGTGGCCGAGACCTGCGGCGTGCCGGCCGGAACGATCCGCCGGCTCGCTGCCGAAATCGCCGATGTCGCCTTTGCGCAGGAGATCGAGCTCCCCGTCGCATGGACCGACTGGGCTGGCCGGCGTCACGACACGATGCGTGGGCGGCCGGTGTCGTTCCATGCCATGCGCGGGATCTCGGCGCATTCGAACGGCTTCCAGACCTGCCGGGCGTTGCATCTGCTGCAGATCTTGCTCGGCACGATCGATGTGCCGGGCGGCTGGCGCTACAAGTCGCCGCATCCAAAGCCGGCCCCGCCCGGCCCCAAACCGGCCGGCAAACCCGAGCAGGTCGTGGCCGGCAAGCCGCTGCCGGGAATTCCGCTCGGCTACCCGATGTCGCCAGAAGATCTGATCATCGATGCCGAGGGCCAGCCGGCGCGCATCGACAAGGCGTTTTCTTGGGAGGCGCCGATCGCCGCGCACGGCATGATGCACATGGTCATCGCCAATGCCGCGAAGGGCGACCCGTACCCGATCGACACGCTTTTTATGTATATGAGCAACATGGCGTGGAACTCGGCGATGAACACCGCCGAGACGATGCGCATGCTGACCGACAAGGACCCGGCGAGCGGGGAATACCGCATCCCTCGGATCATCTATTCCGACGCCTATTACTCCGAGACGGTCGCTTATGCCGATCTGGTTTTGCCCGACACGACCTATCTCGAACGGTGGGACTGCATCTCGCTGCTCGACCGACCGATCGGCGGGGCGGATGGTCCGGCCGACGCGATCCGCCAGCCGGTGGTCGACCTCGACCGCGACGTGCGGCCGTTTCAGGATGTCCTGATCGAGCTCGGTGCGCGGCTTGGGCTTCCCGGTTTTACGACGCCGGAGGGAGAGCCGCGTTACCCCGGCGGCTACCGCGATTACATCGTCAACCATGAGCGCCGGCCCGGGATCGGACCCTTGGCCGGATGGCGCGGCCTCGACGGCGAGCGGTCCGGCCGTGGTGCCCCCAATCCCGATCAGCTCGAGCGCTACATCGCCCAGGGCTGCTTCTGGAAGCACCGGCTGCCGCCCGAGCAGCTCTATTTCAAGCATGCCAACAAGGACTATCTCGAAACCGCCGTGACAATGGGGTTGATCGATAGGGCCGAACCGATCGTCCTGCAGCTCTATGTCGAGCCGTTGCAGCGATTTCGCCTTGCCGGGCAGGGGCACGGTGCGGTTGTTCCGCCGGCCGAACATCGCGAGCGCATCGCCCAGTATTTCGACCCGCTGCCATTCTGGTACATGCCGTTTGAGGAGGCCCGGATCGACAGGACTGCCTTCCCGCTGCATGCGATCACCCAGCGGCCGATGCAGATGTACCATTCCTGGCACTCGCAGAATGCCTGGCTGCGCCAGATCCTCGGCTACAACCGGCTCTTTGTGCACCGCAGGATCGGGCATGCGCTCGGCCTCGAAGATGAGGATTGGGTGTGGGTCACGAGCCATCACGGGCGGATCCGGGTGCCGACGCGGCTCGTCGACGGTGTCAACCCCGACACGGTGTGGACGTGGAACGCGATCGGCAAGCGCGCCGGCGCGTGGGATCTCGCTCTCGCGTCACCCGAGTTCCGTAAAGGCTTTCTCCTCAACCATCTGATCTCGGAATTGCTGCCGGCGGATCATGGCCCCTCTTACGCCAATGCCGATCCGATCACCGGTCAGGCGGCGTGGTACGATCTGCGGGTGCGGATCGAGCGCGCCGCACCGGCGGAGGCCGGGACCGCGGCCCCGACGTTTGCGCCGACGGGCCGTCCGCGTTCGCTGCGTCCGCCGCCCGCGATCCTGCGCTACGGCGCCGAGGCTCCTCGGGACAACGCACCGTGACCTCGTTGCCGGCCC
>DASXMC010000343.1:0-8973 GCA_036495885.1 Allostellaceae bacterium
GATCCGCGCCGTCGACCCGGTCAACTTTACGATGACGGTCGAGGCCGGCTGTATCCTCGCCCATCTGCATGAAGCTGCGGCCGCGGTCGATCGCCTCTTCCCGTTGAGCCTCGGTGCCGAAGGCAGCTGCCAGATCGGCGGCAATCTCTCGACCAATGCCGGCGGCATCGCGGTCTTGCGTTATGGCAATACCCGCGAATTGACCTTGGGCGTTGAGGTCGTGTTGCCCGATGGGCGCGTCTGGGACGGGTTGCGCTCATTGCGCAAGGACAATACCGGCTATGATCTCAAACAGCTGTTTATCGGCGGCGAGGGCACGCTCGGGGTCATTACCGCGGCCACGATCAAGCTCTTTCCAAAGCCGCGCGAGGTAGAGACCGCATTCCTCGGGCTCGCCCATATCGAGGATGCGATGGGGCTCTTTGCGCATGCCCGCGCCGCCACCGCCGACCAGCTGACCGCGTTCGAGCTGATCCCGCGCGCCGGGCTCGATCTGGCGCTCGATCACATCCCCGGCACGATCGATCCGCTCGCCGAGCGCTATCCCTGGTATGTGCTCCTCGAGATGTCGTCGAGCCAGACCGACAGCGGCATCCGCGTGCTCATGGAGCGGCTGCTCGAGGAAGCCCTCGACGAGGGGCTCGTCGCCGACGGCGTCATTGCCGAAAGCGGCGCGCAGGCCAGGGAGTTATGGCGGATCCGCGAGGCGATCGTCGAGGCGCAGCTCTATTCGGGATCGATCAAGCACGATGTTTCGGTGCCGGTGAGCCGGGTCGCCGAATTCGTGAGCCGCGCCAGCGATGCGGTCGGCGCTCGGCTGCCCGGGATCCGGCCGATCGCTTTTGGTCATGTCGGCGACGGCAACATCCACTTCAACTTGACCCAGCCAGATGGAATGGACAAAGACGCCTACCTCGCCCGCTGGCAGGAGTTTAACGACATCGTCCACGGCGTGGTGCGCGAGCTCTC
The DNA here is from genome assembly GCA_036495885.1 of Allostellaceae bacterium. Taxonomy (GTDB): domain Bacteria; phylum Pseudomonadota; class Alphaproteobacteria; order ATCC43930; family CGMCC-115725; genus AP-15. The sequence continues at coordinate 970 of DASXMC010000343.1, forward strand.
GGGCTCGATCAGCGCCGAGCACGGGGTCGGCATCATGAAGCGGGACGAGATCACCCATTACAAGCCGGCGGTCGAGATCGAATTGATGCGCCGCATCAAACACGCCCTCGATCCCCAGGGCATCATGAACCCCGGCAAGCTCGTCGCGATGTAGACTGGCGCGAGATTTAACCTGGGCACTTTGCCCCTAGGGCGGCGGCGTCAGTGAAAGTTAAGACCCTGACACCGCCCTTCTCGTTACGAGCGCTGCACCAGTTCGATGCGATAGCCGTCGGGGTCTTCAATAAAGGCGATGACGGAACCGCCATGCGCCATCGGGCCGGCCGGGCGCGGGATCTTGACACCGGCCGCACCCAGCCGCTCGCAGGCCTTGTAGACATCGGGGACGCCCAGCGCCAGATGGCCAAACGCACTTCCCAAGCTATAGGGTTCGGCTTGGTCCCAGTTGTGGGTCAGTTCGAGCACCGTGTGGTCGGTCTCGTCGCCATAACCGACAAAGGCCAGGGTGAACTTGCCGGTCGGGTAGTCGCGCTTGCGCAACAATTTCATACCGAGCTCGCCGGTATAGAACGCGAGCGACTTGTCGAGGTCGCGCACCCGGATCATCGTATGCAGGTAGCGGTAATTTTCGGTTTCGGCCGCGGGCTTCGCGGCTTCTGCGACATCGGTCATGGTCATTGTCAATCCCTCCGTGATTGTGCCCGAGGATGCGGGCTCACCGCGCCGGCGGGCCGCGACAATCGCCAGCACCTGGTCGGCGGCGCGCAGGCTCGGCGACTGCCCGCCCGCCTCGAGACGCTGCAGCGCCGCATCATACCCCGCAAGGTGGGCGGCGCGAACCTCTTCGTCCAGTACCAGCCGCGCGCCCTCGGCGGCAAGCAGCTGCGGCGTGCATTCGCCCCGCAACAATTCGCGCACCAGCGGCCGACCGAGCAAGAGGTTGATCAGGTTCACCTGACGCACCTTCAGGACCCGGTCGAGCAGCGCCTCGGTCAGCGGGTGCAGGCGATAGCATACGACCATCGGCAGCCGCGCCATCGCCAATTCCAGTGCCACCGAGCCCGAAGCGGCAAGGGCGGCACGGCTGGCGGCAAAGGCGTCGTATTTCATTTGCGGGTCGCGTAGCACGATCGGCTGACCGGGCCATCCGCGCGCCGCCTCACCGACCGCCGGCGCGACGGTCGCAACCGTGGGTACGGCGACGCGAAACGGTCCGATCATGGTTTCGAGCTCGGCCAAGGCGCTACCAAAAATCGGCAACAGCCGGCGCACTTCGCCGCCCCGGCTTCCCGGCAATACCGCCAGTACGGTCTCGCCGGCGCCGAGCCCGTGGGCGGCGCGAAACCGGGCGGCGTTGCCGCGATCGGCGCCGCTGTCGAGCACCGGATGACCGACATAGGAACAGGCGAGCCCGACCCCTTCGAAATACGGCGGCTCGAACGGCAGGAGCGCCATCAGATGGTCGTACCAGCGCGCCATGCGCCGCGCCCTTCCGCCGCGCCATGCCCACACCATTGGGGCGACGTAATGGATCAGCGGCAGGGTTTCGCCGCACCGCCGCAGCCGCTGGGCGATCCGCCAGCTAAAGCCGGAGCTGTCGATCGTCACCACCGCATCGGGGCGCAGCGCGCGGACAGCGGCCACCGTCGCGCGCACCCGACGCAGGATCACCGGAGCGCGCGGCAACACTTCGGCGACGCCGATCACCGCCAGATCGGCAAGCGGCACAAGGCTGTCGAGCCCTTCTTCCCGCATACGCTCGCCGCCAACCCCGGCGACCCGCAATCGGCCCGCGGTGCGCTGCCGCAATGCCCGGATCAGTGCGGCACCGAGCGCGTCGCCCGAGGGCTCGCCCGCGACAATAAAAATAAACGGCGCAGGTCCGGCGCCGCCGTCGTTCCCGGTCACATTCGGGAAATGCCGAAGACAAACAGGCCGACGTCGTCGGCAGCGACGACGACCCGATCGCGGTCGATCACGATCGTCGCCCCGGCCTCAACCGCGATGCCGCGCAGGCCGGCTTCGGCTGCCAATGCCACGGTTTGCGGCCCGATCGTCGGCCGGTCGGCGCGCTCCTCCTGACCCGGCTTTTGCAGCTTGACGAGCACGCCGCCCGGGCCCTCCCGGCGCAGCTTCGCGCAGCGCCGGATCAACTCGTCGGTGCCTTCGATCGCCTCGACGCCCAGCACCAACCCTTGCTGCACGACCACGGCTTGGCCGATGTCGAGGCTGCCGAGCGCGCGGGCGATATGCGCGCCATGCGCGATATCGGCATTGGCTTGCGCATCGGGTCGGATCTGGCCAAAAGGACCTTCGGGTGCCAGACCCGATCCCAAGATCTGATCGGCCCCGACCACGCGAAACCCTTCGCGCTCCAATTCGGCAACCACCGCCGACAACAATCCGTCATCTCCCAGAGCGCGGTAGGCAACCCGAGCCAAGAACTTGGCGGCGCGCCAGTCCGGGCGCAGCGACGCCAGCGACGGCCGCTGCACGCCGCCGGCCAGCACCAGTTCCGCGACCGCGTTCTCGCGCAGCAGTGCGAGCCCGCGGGCGGCGCTGCCGATCCGGCACCAGGCATGCGGGACATCGGCGATGGTCGTGGGTTCGGCCGCACCTTCGAGCGCCAGCACGAACACGTCGCGGCCGGACTGCCGGCACGCCTCGACCAGCCGCCGCGGCAGCCCGCCATCGCCGGCAACAATGCCGAGACGGCTTGTCCCCGGGCTATCCGCCATTCGCGTCCTTTGGTTGGCAAAGACCGCGGTTCGTATCGGCGCGGATAAAACGGATGATGTCCTCGACCGGTCCGACCCCGGCAAAACGCATCGCGGTTTCGCCGACGCGGTCGCTCAATGTGCCGGCGGAATAAAACAGCAGCTGATAGGCGTTGCGCAGCGCGTGGATGTCTTCGCGACTGAAGCCGCGGCGCTGCATGCCGATAATGTTGAGCCCGGTCAGCCGGGCGCGGTCGCCCATGACCTGACCATATGGGATTACGTCGCGCTCCACCCCGGACATCCCGCCGATCATCGCATGGCAGCCGATCCTCACAAATTGATGCACCGCGCACACCCCGCCCAAAAAGGCGTAGTCTTCGACGATGACGTGCCCGCCGAGGATCGTGTTGTTGGCCATGATCACATGATCGGCGATATGGCAATCATGAGCGATGTGAGTGCCGACCATAAACAGGCAGTCGTTTCCGATCCGGGTGACCATGCCGCCGCCGGCCGTTCCTGGGTTCATCGTCACATATTCGCGGATCGTGTTGCGACAGCCGAGGACGAGTGCTGAATCTTCGCCGCGGTACTTCAGGTCCTGCGGCTCGTGGCCGATCGAGGCAAACGGGAAGATGCGGGTGCCGCCGCCGATCGTTGTGTGACCCTCGACGACGCTGTGCGAGCCGAGCCTCACGCCCGGACCCAATTCGACCCGCTCACCGACAATGCAATACGGGCCGACGACGACGTCAGATGCAAGCCGTGCGCCCGGGGCCACAATCGCGGTCGGGTGGATCTGCGCCATTCGACAGCGATGCTCAGCCGTCGAGGATCATCGCGGCGAAGGTGGCCTCGGCCATCAGGTTGTCATCAACTCTGGCCCGACCCTCGAATTTCCAAACGTTGCCGCGATTGCGCTGCTTGATCACCTGGACCGCAAGCTGATCGCCGGGAAACACGGGGCGGCGAAAGCGGGCATGGTCGACGCTCATGAAATAAACGAGCTTGCCCTCCGAGTCCGGGCCCAGGGTATGGACCACGAGCACCGCCGCGGTCTGCGCCATGGCCTCGATTACGAGAACCCCGGGCATGACCGGCCGCGACGGAAAATGACCCTGAAAAAAGCTTTCATTGATCGATAAGTTCTTTATGCCGGTCGCGCGGAGGTTTGCCACCACATCGACGACCCGGTCGATCATCAGAAACGGATGACGGTGGGGGATCATTTCCATGATCCTCTGGATGTCGATCTGAATGCCCTCCTTCGAGGAGCAAGCTGACGGGTTGGTCTGCTTGTCGAGGGCGGGCGGGTCTGTCATCGCCCGTCCTTTTTTCTTCCCAGACGCTGCAATATCGCCGTTTGCCGCATGAAGTCGGCGATCGGAACGGCCGGAATCCCGGAAACCGTAGTACCGGCCGGCACATCGCGCATCAATCCGGCCTTGGCGGCGATTCGGGCGCCGGTGCCGATATCGAGATGACCCGCGAGACCCCCTTGTCCGCCAATCATGACGTAATCGCCGAGCTGCGTGCTGCCCGAGATCCCGACCTGCCCAGCGAGAATGCAGCACCGTCCAAGCACGACGTTGTGTGCGATTTGCACGAGATTGTCGATCATCGAGCCGGCGCCGATTACCGTATCATGGCCGGAGCCGCGGTCGATCGTGGTGTTGGCTCCGATGCCGACATCATCGCCGATGACGACGCGGCCGAGCTGGGGAACCTTGATCGGCGCTGAGCGGTCCGGCGCGAAACCAAAACCCGCCTGACCGATACGCACGCCCGGATGCAGTACCACCCGAGCGCCGATCAGCGCGTGGCTGATCGTAACGTTGGCGCCAATGCGGCAGTCATCGCCGATTTCGACCCCGGCGGCGATGACGCTGTTGGCGCCGATACGACAGCGCTGTCCCAGCCGAACCCGCGCTTCGATAACGGCGTTGGATCCAATTTCGCAATCTTGGGGAATGATTGCCGTCGGATCGATCAATGCCGAGGGTGCTCGGCTGCCGGCGACCGGCGAGGCTGGGTAAAAAGTCTGCGCGGCAAGCGCGTAGGCTTTGTAGGGCGCGCTCGTCACCAAAATGGCCATATCCGGCGGCGCCGTCTCGGCCGCGCCGGCATCGATGAACGCAGCGCCGGCCCGAGAGTTGCGAAACGCAGACAGGTATTTGCGGTTTTCGAGAAAACTCACATCATGGGGGCCGGCGGTTTCGAGCGGTGCCACGTCGTAAAAGAGCTTCTGCGCGTCGGCCTCCGGCTGTAGCCGCGTTTCGCTCGCCTGTGCCAACTCGGCTAGGGTGAACGGTCCCGCGCGGTCAAAAAAGCGAGGATCGGCCATCGGCGGCGGCGCAAGCGTAAGCTATTTCCGCTTCGACTTGACGGTCCTGGCGACCGGCGTGGGTTCGGGCTCGGTCGGCGCGTCGGCGGCAGCTGGGACCGGCTCCGGCGTGACAAAGCTTACCGTCAGCACCGGCATCTCTTCATCCAGCTTCTGCATGACCTGGTCAGTGACATCGAAGTTTTGGTCGAACAGCACTAGATCGGTGCGCTGAAGCACCAGATTGGCGCGCCGCTGCCTGGCGATGTCGGCGATGATCTTGAGCATCGTCTGCTGAATCTTGGTCAGCGCGTCATTGTTGGACTTTTCGAGTGCGGCACGTTTGCTTTGGACATCGCGGTCGAGATCGTTCACTTTTTGTTGGAATTCTCGAGCCTTCTTGTTGAGCGCATCAGCCGATAAAGAAGCCTGCTGGCGCTGCAGGGCATCACGTTCGGCCCGCAGGGTCTCTTCGGCGTGCGAAATTTCCTTTGTATATTCGTTGCGCTTTGCCTCCATCTGGCCGCGCACCATCTTTGCCGCCTTCGAATTTTGCAACAGCGACTGGACGTCGACAACCATGACACTGATATTCTGCGCGGCCGGCAATGGCGCGATGGGGGCTGGCGCGGGCGCCGGGGCGCGGGCGGGGGCCGGAGCTTTCGCTGGGGGTGCCTGCGCGCCGGCGGTGCCGACCAAGCCAAAGGTAAATGGTAACAGCAGCGCTGCCCGCAGCAGTAAAGAGATCCTCATTAGAATTTCGTCCCGAAGCTGACCCGGAAGAATTGGGTCTTGTCGAAAGACTCCTTGCGGATGGGATAGGCGATATCGAGCCGCACCGGGCCGACCGGCGACACCCACGTTACCCCGACACCGGTGCTGAGCCGTATTGCCGGTGATTGAAAAATCTGCGGCGTGACACCCCCCGTCGTCGCCAATTGTGCCGGCGTCAGGGTGAGATTGGTCGGCTCGAGCTGGTAGAGCGTCCCGAAATCACTAAAGACGCGGCCGCTGATCCCGAGCTCTTTGGGAAGCCCGAGCGGTACGCCAAGGCTCACCGAACCGAGCCAATATTTCTGGCCGCCGAGCGCATCGCCGTCTAACGAGTCGCGCGGTCCGATGCCAGCATCTTGAAAACCGCGCAGATTGTCCCCGCCGACAAAAAAGCGATCCTGCAACAGCACCTGCTGGCCGTTCCAGCCAAAGATGTCGCCGGCTTCGCCGGTCAAGCTCAGCACCCATTCGGGGGCCACCGAATAATAATAACCGAAATTGACCTTCGAGCGCACGTAATCGACGCCAAATCCAACGCCAGCAAAGTCGTTGCCCAGCGAGGCAAAGTAGCCGCTGCTCGGGTTGAGCCGATCGTCGCGGCGGTCGTACAGCAGAACCTGCCCGATCGCCGAGGTCAGATGGGTGCCCTGTTGCAAGGCGATGAACAACGACGCATCGCTCTGGATGTTCTCGATGGTGTCCGAGCGCGCCGTATATCTCAACGTCTGCCGCAAGTTTTCAGTAATCTGGTATCCGGCGCGCAGGGCGCCGCCATAAGAAAATTGCTGATATGGCGGGGTGATGCCGCCGAAGAAACTTGCGGTCGGGCTGGTCTTGATTTCGAAGGCGTCGAAACCGGCGGCAATGTTCTTGTCGAGAAAATATGGCTCGGTAAAACTCAACTGGACCTGCTGTGAGCGAAACGAAACCACACCACCAACCTGGAGATCTTGCCCGCGTCCGAGAAAGTTTCGCTCGCGAATGTTGATGTCGGCGAGCGGTCCGTCGCTGGTTGAAAAACCGAGGCCCAAGGACAATTCGCCGGTCGACTGCTCCTCGACTTCGACCGTCACAACTGTCTTGTCGGGCGTAGACCCGGGAGCGTTCGTCACCTCGACTTTTTTGAAAAACCCGAGATTTTTGATGCGTTGCTGCGAACGCTGCATCTTTTCGGTATTGAACGCATCACCCTCGACGAGCTGGAATTCGCGCCGGATGACCTTGTCGAGAGTGCGCACATTGCCGACGACGTCGATGCGCTCGACATAGACCCGCGGCCCCTCCTGGACATTGAACGTGATGTCGACCGTGTGGTCCTTGCGGTTGCGGGTGATGTCGGGCTTGACCTCGACAAAGGCATAGCCGCGAGTGCCGACGGCATTGGTCAATGCCGAGATTGAGTTTTCGAGCTCCTGGGCATTGTACCAATCGCCCGAGTGGACGGTCAGCAGCGGCATCACCTGCGAGGCCGGGAGACCCTTGAGCTTGATGTTGACCGCGACTTTGCCGAAGCGATAACGCTCGCCTTCGTCGAGGGTGAAGGTGATGATGAAACCATTGCGTTCCGGTGTCAGCTCCGCCACCGCAGAGACGATTCGAAAATCGGCGTAGCCTTCGGTTAAGTAGAACCGCCGCAGCAGCTCGCGATCATAAGTCAGCCGATCCGGATCGTAGCTGTCGTTGGTCGACAAAAACCGGTACCAGCGGCTCTCCTTAGTTGCGATCACGCCCCGCAGCCTGCTCTCGGTGAAGGCACGGTTGCCGACAAAGTTGATGCCGCGGATGCCGGTATACTCGCCCTCGTTGATCTCAAAGACCAGATCGACGCGATTTTCCGAAAGCTGAATAACTTTTGGCTCGACCGTCGCACCGAACCTCCCATGCTGCCGGTAGAGGTCGAGGATGCGCTTGACATCGGCCTGAACCCTTGAGCGCGTATAGACCACGCGCGGGCGCTCCTGGATTACAGCGTTGAGTTCCTTATCGTCGAGCTTGTGATTTCCCTCAAAGGCGATGCGGTTGATGATCGGGTTTTCGACCACTTTGACGACGAGGACATTGCCCTCGCGGCTCAAATTAACATCGGCAAATAGGCCGGTGGCGAACAGCGCCTTTAGCGAAGCATCGAGCTTTTCGGCGTCCCACGGCTCACCGGGCTGGATCTGGAGATAAGAGCGGACCGTCTCG
>DASXMC010000344.1:0-1549 GCA_036495885.1 Allostellaceae bacterium
GCGGGCGATCTCAGTCGCATGCAGCCCCGAGGCGCCGCCAAACGCGAGCAGCGCGAAATGCCTCGGATCGACGCCGCGGCGCACCGAGACGAGCCTCACCCCTTCGGCCATCGTCGTGTTGACAACGCGGTGGATGCCGAGCGCCGCGGCGAGCCGATCGACCCCGAGTGCCGCCGCGACTTTGTCGACCGCCGCTTCGGCCGCGTCCCGATCGAGCCGCCGCCTGCCGCCGAGAAAACTCCCCGGATCGAGATAGCCAAGCACAAGATTGGCGTCGGTGACGGTCGCGGCACTGTCGCCCGCACCGTAGCAGGCAGGACCCGGTACGGCGCCGGCGCTTTCGGGGCCGACATGCAGAATGCCACCGGCATCGACCCGCGCGATCGAGCCGCCGCCAGCCCCAATGCTCGCAATATCGAGACTGTTCAGCGCGATGACCTGCCCGGCGACGCGGCGAGACGTTGCCAGGGTCGGCTGACCATTGACGATCAGCGAGATGTCGGTGCTGGTCCCGCCCATATCGAACGGGATCAGGTTCCTCTCCGCCAACAGGCGGGCCGCGTAGACGCTACCGGCGATCCCGCCCGCCGGTCCCGACAGCACCGCTCCGGCTGCGAGCCGGCCCGACTCGGCGATTGTCGCGACCCCGCCATGCGACTGGATCGTCAGTGTGGGGCCGGGATATCCAGCTTCTGCGAGGCGGCGTTCGAGCTGCCTCAGATAACGCGACAGGACCGGACCGACATAGGCGTTGACGACCGTCGTCGAGACCCGCTCGTACTCCTTGATCTGGGGCAGCACCTCCGACGACAGCGAGACGTAGATGCCCGGCATCGCTGTCTCGATTGCATCCCTGGTGGCCTGCTCATGCCTGGCGTCGCGGTAAGCGTGCAGATAGCAGACCGCTGCCGCCTCGACCTGCTCGCGCTTCAGGACATCGATCGCGCGGTCGAGTGAAGCGCGATCGAGCGGGGTTTCGATCCTACCGTCGGCGCGCAGCCGTTCGCGTACCCCGAGGCGCCTGCGCGGGACAAGCTGCTCGGGCGGCGGCAGCCGCAGATTGTAGCGGTCGTCCTTTAACCCCTCACGCATCTCGATAACGTCGCGGTGACCCTCGGTCGTCAGCAGGCCGACCCGTGCTCCCTTGCGTTCGAGGAGCGCGTTGGTTGCGACCGTGGTGCCGTGCACCAGACGCTCGGTCGCCGCCAGTAACAGGGCGAGATCGAGCCCCAGCAGCTCGGCCAGCAGTTTCAATCCGTCGAGCACGCCGATTGAGGGATCGGCGGGTGTCGTCGGGGTCTTGGCCAGGACAGCCCGCCCGTCATCGTCGACCGCAACAAGATCGGTAAACGTGCCGCCGACATCGACACCGATACGGTACATGGATCAGCCCGTCTCATCGGGATGCACGGCAACAAAGCCGTTATCGATGTCGCGCGCGACCGCCGCGCGATCGCGCTGGGCGGAGTTGCCCCAGCCTCCACCGCCGCCGGATTCCAGCACCAGCACATCATTGGGCTGGATCGCGAGACCCACTTCTTTTGTCTTG
>DASXMC010000345.1:0-6093 GCA_036495885.1 Allostellaceae bacterium
GCCGATAACCGCGCGATAACCAAGCGCCGTCAACAACGGGCGAAGTGCTTCGGGTGAGACCCCGGCGAGCGCGGAGATGCGGTCGTCCGCAACAAAGGGGCCCTCTCGCGACAGCTGACGCGCGGCCGCGGCGAGACGCTCGACCCGATCGGCGCGCAACGCCAGCCCGCCAGTCACAAAAAAGCCGATCGCCGCATAGAACGACGCCGGCAGCGCGGGGTCGGTTACGATCGCTTTGCTGAGCCGACGAGTGCCTGGCAACCGCGGGATCGCCCGCCCGTGCCAGACCGCCCACAGGAAGGCGCGAAAGCGCACCGCCTCGGGGCGCAGCAGCGGCTCGACATAGATCATTTCGGTTCCGAAACGCACACCATGCCGGGCCATGGCCGCGCGGTCGGCGCGATCGAGAGCCGCCACTTCGCGGGCCGCGGCACCTTCGGGCAGGCTGCCGAGCGCGTCCGCGAGCTGAAAGGCGAGGCCGCGTCCGACCCCGCCCAGAGGCAAGCTCGATATCGCAAATAGCGCGGCTAGCCTTCGTTCGACTTCGGCGCGGACGAAAGCAAGGAGCCGCTGGCGGATTTTCTCGCGTGTGTCGCCCTCGACAAAGTCGCCGCCGATCGCCTCGGCGCGCGGGCTCATCATCCGCTCGCCGGCGACGAGGCGGCCCACCACACCACCGTGCCAGCGCAACAGCCCCGTGGCGTCGATCGCAAAGGCTGGATCGGCGTCGGCGGCAAGCAGCCGGGCGCGGGCGGCAATCTCGCCGCGCAGCACCCGGTTGGCGGCGGCGTTGACAAGGCGCATTTCGATCCCGTCGATCGCGTCCGGGACAAACCGCAATCCGTCGAGCCGGCCGACATAAGCGCCTTCCACCTGGACTTCGCCCGTGCTCGAAACCGACGCGATCAGCTCCTCGTCAGAGGCGAGACGGCGTACCAGAAAAGCCGAGCGGCGATCGACAAAACGCTGGGTGATGCGGTCGTGCAGCGCGTCCGACAGCCGGTCCTCGATACCGCGGGCTTGTTCCTGCCATGAGGGCGCACCTTCGACCCAATCGCTGCGGTGGGTGATGTACGTCCAGGTGCGGATGTGCGCGATGCGCGCCATCAGGCTGTCGATATCGCCGTCGGTGCGGTCGAGATTGCGCATCTGTGCGGCGATCCACGGCGTCGGCAAGCGCTCTTCGGGTCCGGCGAGTTGGGTGAAAATGTGCGACAGGAGCCGGGTGTGGCTCTCGGTCATGACCTTTCTGAAGTCGGGGATCTGGCACACTTCCCAGAGGAGCCGTACCGCTCCCCGGTTGCCGGCCAGTTCCGCCACCTCCCGATGGCGGGCCAGTGCCAGCAACGCGCGGTGGTCGTCGGCCTCGCGCGCCTGGACAAGGCCAGGAAGCGAGGGCCGCTCGTCGAGGCTTTTCAGCAGCGCGTCGATCGATTCAAAGCGCAGCCGGGTGTTGCGCCAGTTGAGCCGGGTCAAGGGGTCGAAGCGATGGGTCTCGACCGCTTCGACGATCTCGGGGTCGAGCGGCCCGTGCTCGGCGGTGGTGCCAAAGGTGCCGTCGCTCATATGGCGACCGGCGCGGCCGGCGATCTGGGCGATTTCGGCGGCGCTTAGTCGGCGCGGACCGCGACCGTCGAATTTGGCCGTGCGGGCAAAGGCGACATGGTCGAGATCCATGTTGAGCCCCATCCCGATGGCATCGGTAGCGACGAGATAATCAACCTCGCCGGCCTGAAACATCCCGACTTGGGCGTTGCGCGCGCGGGGGCTGAGTGCGCCGAGCACGACCGCGGTGCCACCGCGCTGGCGCCGGATCAGCTCCGCCAGCGAAAAGACGTCGGCGACCGCAAAAGCGACAACTGCACTGCGCCGCGGCAGCCGCGTCACCTTTTTGTGACCGCTGTAGCCAAGGTTCGAAAAGCGTGGCCGGCTGATATGCTCAAACTCGGGAACGAGCCGCCGCATCAACGGTTTGATCGTGTCGGCGCCGAGCACCATGGTCTCGGCGAGACCGCGCGCGTGAAGCAGGCGGGCGGTAAAGACATGCCCGCGTTCGGGGTCGGCACACAGCTGGATCTCGTCGACCGCAAGAAAATCGACCGGCCGGTCGAGCGGCATCGATTCGACCGTGCAGACAAAATAGGACGGGTTCGGCGGTACGATCTTTTCTTCGCCGGTGATCAGAGCCACCGCGCGCGCCCCGCGCAATTTGACGATGCGGTCGTAATTCTCGCGCGCCAGGAGGCGCAGCGGAAACCCGATCATCCCGCTTTTGTGGCCGAGCATGCGCTCGATCGCGAGATGCGTCTTGCCGGTGTTGGTCGGCCCGAGGACCGCGACAAGCCGCGGAGCGGGGCTGAACATGGCCATGCCGCATAGGTATCGGGTGACGGCGGCCGGATGGCAAGAGCAAACCGACGGCCAAACCGCGTTGCGTCGTCGCGCCGGTGTGCTGGTAGTCCCGGCGGCCTTTCACGGTTTCTTTTCCAAGCTCAGGCATCCTCGGGATATTGCGGAAGGAGGATTCGTGGCGGGCGATGACGAGTCTTTAGACGATCGGCGCCAAATAATTGGACGAGTCATCGTCGTATCGGCCGCAGCAGCGACAGCGCTGCTCGACCCGAGCAGCGCTTCCCCGCTCGAATTGGGCAACGTCGTTAAATTGCCCACTGGGGCGGGAATGGTTTATGGAATGATCAGCCGGCTCGAAGTGCTGAACCATGGGACAGCGCCATCTCAAAGCGATCAGAGGCTGGCCAAAATCGAATTCTGCGGTGAAATCGCCGACAACGAGACCGAGGCTGCGTTTCGGCCGGGAACATCCGCCTTTCCGGTCCTCGATGCCCCTGTCTGGATGGCGACCGCGGCCGACCTGCGCACGATCTATGCCCCTCCCGAGGTTCTGACGGCGCAAATCGGATCGCTGCATCAGGACAACCGAACCCCTGCCCATATCCTGATCGACCGGTTGCTCGGAAGGCACTTCAGCATCGTCGGCTCAACCTCGTCGGGCAAGTCGTGTCTGGTCGCGGCTATCCTTGGCGCCGTTCTCGAACAAGCTCCGAATGCCCACATTGTTTTGCTCGATCCGCACGGCGAATACGGCAACGCTTTGGGCGCGAATGCGGCGATGTTGAGCCCCGGCGCTCGCCTTTATTTTCCGTACTGGTTGTTCACCTTCGAGGAATTGGCGGAAATCGTGCTGGGATCGCAGCCTCAGCCCGACCACCTCAAAATACTCGGGGAGGCGGTGCTCGCCGCCAAGCACGATTACTTCGCCAGATCCGGTCTCGACCGCCACGGCACGATTGACACCCCGGTGCCGTATCGCATCGCCGACGTGCTGAGCGCCATCGATTTTGCCATGGGTGCGCTCAATTTGACCGAGAGCATTGCCGCCTATCGCGCGGTAACGGCTCGGATTACGGCATTGCAGCATGATGCGCGCTATGGCTTTGTCTTCAACACCCGCATGACCTTGCGCGACGAGCTGTGTGACATTCTCGCTCAGCTCTTTCGCATCCCGGTCGCCGGTAAGCCGATCACGATCCTCGATCTCGCGGGCGTGCCCTCCGAAGTGGTCAACGTCATCGTCTCGGTCATCTGCCGGCTCGCCTTTGATTTTGCGCTGTGGAGCGACAACCTGGTTCCGATTACGATCGTTTGCGAGGAGGCGCACCGTTATGCGCCGCGCGATCGGGTGCCGGGCTTCGAGGGGGCAAAGCGAGCGTTGTTTCGCGTTGCCAAGGAGGGCCGCAAATACGGCGTCTCGCTGTGCGTCGTGAGCCAGCGGCCCTCGGACCTTGCTGCGGGCTTACTGGCGGAATGCAACACCATGTTTGCATTCCGCCTGACCGACCCGGAGGACCAGGCGATCGTGCGCAGTGCCGCGCCCGAATCCTGCTATGGTCTGTTGAATTTTCTGCCGGCGCTGCGCACCGCCGAAACCATCGCGATTGGCGCGGGTGTTGCGTTGCCGATGCGGATAGCGCTGGCGCCACTGCCGCCCGAGCGCCGCCCGAAAAGCACCTCGGCTTTGTTTAGCGAGGCATGGAGGAAGGAGGTCGACGGCGGACTGATCGAGGATACCGTTGCACATTGGCGCCGCGGCATCCGCCCGTCGCGGTAAATTTTTGGTGGCTTGCTGACCTTGCGCGGGTTGCAATTTCGCTACATATGCGAGGCGCATCAATGCCAACCCGCTACCGCAGACCATGACTCAGGAAACAAAAAGCTTCCAGGCTGAAGTCAGCCGCCTTCTCGACATCGTCGCGCATTCGCTCTACAGCGAAAAAGAGATTTTTCTGCGCGAACTGATCTCCAACGCTTCGGACGCCTGCGACCGGCTGCGCTACGCCGCGTTGACCGATCCCGCTTTGGCCGAGGGCGGCACCGAGTATCGTGTGGTGCTGACACCCGACAAGAAGGCGCGGAGCTTGACGATCGCCGACAACGGCATCGGCATGAACCGGGACGAACTCATCGACAACCTCGGCACGATCGCACGCTCCGGCACGGCCGCCTTTGTGAGCCAGCTATCGGGCGACCAGCGCAAGGATATGAGCCTGATCGGCCAGTTCGGCGTCGGTTTTTATTCGGCCTTTATGGTTGCCGAAAAGGTCGAAGTGCTCTCGCGCAAGGCCGGGGAAGCCGAAGGCTGGCGTTGGACTTCGGACGGCAGGGGCGAATTTACAATCGAGCCCTGCGCCGAAGCAGCGCGCGGGGCGACGATTGTCGTCCATCTGCGTGAAGGAGAGGACGAATACCTCGAACCGGCCCGGCTGCGGCAGATCGTCCACACTTACTCAGACCACATCGGTTTGCCGATCGTGCTCAAGGACGCCGGCAAGGAAGAGACGATCAACACCGCCTCGGCGCTGTGGACCCGCCCACGCAGCGAAATCACCCCCGAGCAATACAAAGAATTCTACCATCACGTCGGCCACAGCTTTGACGATCCGTGGCTGACCTTGCACAACAAAGCCGAGGGCGTCCTCGAATACACTAATCTGTTGTTCGTGCCCTCGACCAAACCGTTCGATTTGTTCGACCCGGAGCGCAAGAGTCGTCTCAAGCTCTATGTCCGCCGCGTGTTTATTACCGACGAGGGCACTGAGCTGCTGCCGGCTTATTTGCGGTTTCTTCGCGGCATCGTCGACAGCGAGGATCTGCCGCTCAACATCAGCCGCGAGATGCTGCAGTCGAACCCGATGGTTGCACGCATGCGTCAACAGCTGACCCGGCGCGTCCTGGGCGAGCTCGCAAAAAAGGCGACCGAAGCGCCGGAGGAATATGCCAAATTCTGGGACAATTTCGGCGCATTGCTGAAAGAGGGCCTGTACGAGGACCCCGAGCAGCGCGAGACCTTGCTCGGGCTGGCCCGCTTTCGATCGACGGCGCGCGACGGGCTCGTTTCGCTCGACGAATATCTCGAAAGGATGCGACCCGGGCAGGACGCAATCTATACGATTACCGGCGACAATCTCGACATCGCCCGGCGCAGCCCGCAGCTCGAAGGCTTTCGCGCCCGCGACGTCGAGGTGCTGCTATTGACCGACCCGATTGACGAGTTCTGGGTCCCGGCGATCGGAACCTATAAGGAGAAGCCCTTCAAATCGGCCACCCGCGGCGGTGTCGACCTCGACAAGATCACCCCGCCCGAAGAGGAGCAGCAGCAACAACCCGCCTCCCCGGCCAAGCTCGCCAGCCTGATCGCGATCTTCAAGCTCGCGCTCGGCGACGCGGTCAAGGATGTGCGCAGCTCGGACCGGCTGACCGACAGTGCGGTCTGCCTCGTCGCCGACGAGGGCGACATGGACATGCATCTAGAACGGCTCCTGAAGCAGCACCGCCAGCTCGACACCGCAGCCAAACGCATCCTCGAGCTCAACCCGCGGCACAAATTGATCGAGCGGCTTGCCGCCACCGTCGGCGAAAGTGGTGCTTCCGACCAGATCGGCGAGTTCGCCTGGCTGCTGCTCGACCAGGCGCGGATTGTCGAAGGCGAGCAATTGCCCGACCCGCCCGCCTTTGCCCGGC
The DNA here is from genome assembly GCA_036495885.1 of Allostellaceae bacterium. Classification (GTDB taxonomy): domain Bacteria; phylum Pseudomonadota; class Alphaproteobacteria; order ATCC43930; family CGMCC-115725; genus AP-15. The sequence goes on from DASXMC010000345.1 coordinate 6,040, forward strand.
GCCTAGCGCTATTGCTCGAACGCGGGCTGCCGCAAGCCGCGTGAAATCACCGAA
>DASXMC010000346.1:0-1842 GCA_036495885.1 Allostellaceae bacterium
GCGCGTCCGCAGCTTCCTGTCTTCCTAGAAGAAGACGAAGGACCGGACCACGACGTTTTTGCGGCATCGGGCGTTGGCGGGCGCGGTCGGGTCGACACAAGCAGTATGGAAAGACCAGCGCGAGACGGAGCCGTCGGTCACCGAGTCATAGCATTTGAGCATCGAGACCTCGGTCGGCTTCTGCTGGGGGAACCAGTACCACTCGTGGTTCGGACGGTAGGTGAAGCGGGTGGTCTCGCCGACGCGGTCGTCGTAGATCCGGTAGTTGTTGATGTAGGGCTGGTCGGCGAAGGAGGGCCAGGCGCAGAGCACGAAGGGGAACTGCTCGACTGTCTCGATCGGCTTGGCGAGGTTGATCGACATGAACCGCCGCGACATCTTCGCGTCAGCCTCTTCCTCGGTGTAGTGCTGCGTGCGCCCGAAGTTCCGCAGGTTTTTGGTGAGCAGCTCGCGGCACCTCACGCGGCCGCTGTTGTCGTTCAGGTCGTTGTGCACAAGGTTGGCGTAATTGGCGTTCACACCCGGGTTGTTGCCGTCCTGGTCTTCCGTGCGGTCGCCCGTGTAGTCCTTGTCGAAAACGTCGTGGTTATAGACCAGCGCGTCGGTCGCATCCGGGAAGAACTCGAGAAGTAGCTTCTCAATCTCCGGATAGTACACTCGCTCCACCTCCGCCGCATCATAGATGTTCGAGCACTTGGACTCGAGGTGGGCCAGCGACACGCCGAGCCGGTCCATGCATTCGGGGCTGTTGGGCGAGAGGCCCGGGTAGTATTCGCCGATGCGCCGCGCATCGCGCAGCACCTGCGGGAAATAAAGGTCCCGCCGCCGGTTGCCCTGCTCACTCTTGCGCAGAATCGCCGCGATGTCGGCGCGCGCCGGGTCCCGCCAGACAGCGTTGGACGGCACCACCGAGTAGGTCGGCCGCTCGTATACCGTATAGGGTAGCGGCAGCGCCACCCCGCCCGGCGGGGCTTTGATGCTGTTCGACTCACGGATGTGCTTCATGCATTCGTCATAGTCGCGGAACGCAAGGCCCCATTTGGTCTTGATCGGGCCCGGTGGCGCCTTGGCGACCATGTCGATGACGCGCTGGCCCTCGCCCTCGGCGATCTCGGCGAGCGCGTCCTGGAGCGCCACGGCGGTTCCCGCATCGCCGTCCCGGTCGAACGACATGTAGGACAGGCCGCCATGCGCCGCGATGGGCGGCGGCTGCCCTTCCGTGCGCTGGAGCGGCGGCACATAGGCCGACAAAGCTCTCTCCGTTTCCGCCGTGGCGTTGTTGTCGACGATATCGAGCGGACTCATGGCACACCTCCGGTCATGTCGCCCTCAACGTGGCACACCGAGCCTGCGTTTTCTAGACCATGATTTTCCGGTCATTCAATCGTGCGCTCCGCCTGCCGTGCAAACGCCGCGCTCTTTCCAACTGGAAAATGTCATCGAGACCGCCGAATGTCCGTGTTCGTTAGGGGTTTTCGGACGCCGGCCAGGCACGGGCGTGACCGGGTGCACGGAGGCAGGCGTCCGAAAACCCGCGCGGCCGTAACACACCACGCAGGCGAGTCCTTGGCAAACGTCATCCTGAACCAGGAGCGCGCGTCCATTCGGTAAAGCTGAAATTTTGGAGCCGGCAGGCCGACGATCGTTTGCTCCGTTTGCGGTTCGCGATCATCATCGCCCCGGGTAATCTGCGACCGTGTCGCGGCCAAAGTTATGTGCCGGTGTTCGGGCTGCTGCTTCCGGACCGGACGCGAATGCCCTCACAGCGTGAAAGAGGAAGTGGACGATGAAAGCTGGTGTGATTTATCCGCAGATCGAACTTGGCGGCGATACAGGGGCGGT
>DASXMC010000347.1:0-6334 GCA_036495885.1 Allostellaceae bacterium
ATCTGTGGGTTGGCGATGGCGAGGGCATTTTGCTGCGCGGGCGGCAGCAGCGCATCGAAACGCACGCGATCGAGCAGCGCCGGGTGATCACCGGCTTTAGCTAGCAAGTTCTCGAGCGGACCTTGCCGCGTGCCCGGACAAGGCCCCGGAAATGACGCCCCGGTCAACTCCAACCAATCTCTCCCGCTGCCCGGGTTGTCTTGCTGGGTGCATCCTTCCTTTCGTACTAACCTCTGGCTGAGAGTCCGCCTGATGACGATCGACATTGTAGCCATACAACCACTCATTGCGCTGATCGCGGGCATCCTGATCTTGGTGATGCCTCGAATCCTCAACTATGTCGTGGCAATTTACTTGATTCTCATCGGCCTGATCGGGCTTTGGCCACACTTCTTCTTACACGTTGCGCATTGATCCCGCGCTGGCGGCGGCTGGCTGGGGTATGGTCGAGGGCAGTCGTGCGCCGTATATACCCGATCACCATGGGCCGCATCGGCGGCCGCGGCCGGCGCGCGGCAAACCACTCACCGCCGATTACGTGCTGATCGCAATCACAACGCTTGCCCTGGCGCGTGGTGGCTTCAAATTTGGCGGCTGGGCCGATACGCTGCTCCGCCGCTGACGCTTGGACAGATGCTGCAACACCCCCCGAGCAGGAGCAGAGCTGGAGGTTGATATGGCCGAAATATTTGCCGACCCCGAGCGGATCGACGGCTACCACGCCCACATCTATTACGATCCGGCCGATCCCACGACGCGAGCCAAGGCCGAGCGGCTGCGGCAAGGGATCGGCGAGCGCTTTGCCGCGCGCCTCGGCAATTGGCACGACGAGCCGGTCGGGCCGCATCCGGTTGCGATGTATCAGGTCGCCTTTGCCGCGGCCGAGTTCCCGGTTCTGGTGCCGTTTTTGATGCTGAACCGTGACGGGCTCGATGTGCTGGTTCACCCGATGTCGGGCGACAGCGTGGCCGATCACACCCGGTTCGCAATGTGGCTCGGCCAGGCGCTGCCGCTGCGGATCGAGGTGCTGCGGCGCGGTGTCGGCGCTGGCTGACCCGGCCGCTATATGCGGCCGGCCACCAGCAACACGATCACGATGATCAGCAACAGCCCGAACCCACCGGTCGGGTAGTAGCCCCAGCCGCCGCTGTAAGGCCATGTCGGCAGTGCGCCGATCAGCAGCAGGATCAGGATTATCAGAAGGATTGTACCGAGCATTTCATCCCGCACGTTTTGTTGTACCCGATATCGGAAACCATCGATCGAAGCCGGTGGTTCCCGGTGCGGTGTCTGACAGGATGCAGCTTTGGCGCGTCGGTTTTGGCACGGCTTCTTGCGGTTGTGTTCCGCAGCAACCACAGCTGAGCTTCACTTGGTGTCTGCCTGCATGCGGAAAGTGGATCTTTGATCGGAAAAGAGCGTCATTCCGGGACGGCCCATGGGGCCCAGAACCCATCACACAGGCTCCAGGGCGACGACGGCGGCGGTGAAAGGGCTACAGCGGGCCGCAGTGTTCACAGATGCAGGACAAGAGCGCGCCTGATCTTGATCCAATCGGGTATGTCTTCAAGATCGCCGATAACCAGCGCGATTTCGATCTGATCGAAGACCTCCGAGACGGCTTCTTTGGGGCCGTAACGAGCTACGAATTCGCCCGCCACACGCTCAACGATTGTACTTCTTGGTTTCAATCATAGGTAGAAGAAAGCCCCATCGCCGAAGTCGCTCCGGGCGGCTACCACCATTCAGGGTAGGCATGCAGCCGATAGGAGGTCGCTCAGCTCACCCTTTAGGGGGATTTCAGCTTTAAGGTGATTTCCAGCCCAGCTCTCTTCCTTTAACGTGTTCGTCAAAATCACGTCAAAAAATCCCAAAAAGTTGGAGGGGGGTGTCATGCGCTGGACCCCAAAGCGCAAGGCGGCTGTCGTCGTTGCGATTGAGGCGGGGATAATCTCGACCGCGGAGGCGCTGCAACGACACGAATTGTCGGAAGAAGAGTTGGTTACCTGGATGCGCGATTACGCTGCCTACGGTCGGGCGGGGCTCCGCGTTACACGGCGTCCGCCAGGTCGGAAACGCCGCTCGGTTTGGCGCGTCGAGTGGCTTGATGATAACGGCGGCTGCGAAGTCGAGATCTTTACCGGCCCGAATGCGCGGGCGCGGGCTCGGCAATACGCTGGGCAGCGAGACGGGAAATTTGAGGAGATCAGGCTGGAGCCCTATCGTCGCTAGGCCGCGGCGGAGAAGCTAAAGACGTGCCGAGGAGCGCGCGCAGGGGCCACTATTGCATCGGAAACGGTGCCCCCTTGCCCATTCGCTCTGCCGGTGGGCGGAGGGAATGGGCGTTGCTTCGGTTCAGAGTGCGGCGACCCGGCTGAAATGGGCCGCCGCTGTCAGGTGCGTACCGACCCCCGCCATTGCCGTACCGGGCCGCAATCGACATGCACGAACCCGGAACGCGGGTAATATCCGACCCCACCGCCTTGCAAACTCAACGCGGCGTCGCGGATTTCTTCGATGCTGCGCCCCTCGCTGCGCAGGTCGATCGCCATTCCCTTGATGTGGTAGCTGTGCTTGGCGACGCCCACACCTTCGAGATAAAGCCGCCGGTTTGTTGTCGGCGAGCGATAACCGCACACCACAAGAAACGGATCCTGCGTCTCGAGACGGGTGCGCAGCATTCCCAAAAGGTCAAGAATTCCGGCGTTCATCGGCCGAATCTCGTCACTGTCGTGATCGCGCAGGATCCAATTGATGTCGCGCACCGCCTCACGGATGTAATGGCCATCGGCCCAATAGACGGTACGCAGCCATTCGCCGGTGTGAATGTTGTAGAGCGACACCGAGCGTGGAGCAAAGGACACTGCCGTGGCGGGCTTGACCAAACCAACGGCAGCAATACCGACCGCAGCGCCGAGAATCCGGCGCCGGCTCAACAGAGTAGAATCGTGCAATTGTGACTCCCCCCAATTCCCCCGGGAGGGGCCATAACATCCGAATTCTCGTTGAACAAGCCTGATAGAGCGGAAACTTGAAGCTTAGTCGCCGACAGTCGCAGTTTTCTGCGCAACGGTTGAGACACCTCGCCCCGTTCTCACCCTATTGGCGGATTTGACCCCCGATCTTTGCGCCAATGCCGTCTGTCGCGCTCGGCTGAGATAGGCCCAGATCGCTGCATCGCGCGCGTAGGGATCCCCGCGGAACGCGATTTCACCGTTCGATTCGGCGATCGCGGTGCGATAGACGATGAATGCCGGCACCGGCTTTGGCAATGCGCGGCTGTGGGTGCGGCTAGTGTTGATCGCCCTGTCGATTGCCTCCGGGTTCCAAGCGAGCAGCAGGGAAGCGAGTTCGCGCGGGTTCTGCACGCGCACACAGCCGTGGCTCATCATCCGCTCGGCCGACTCAAAGCGCCATTTCTCAGGGGTATCGTGAAGATAGACGTCAAACCGGTCGTTCATCTCGAATTTGAGGCGGCCGAGCGCACTGTAGGGGCCGGCCTCCTGCTGGATCGCCATCGGCCCCCGCCAGCGCATGTGATGCTCGGCGAGATAATGATGATTACCGGCAAGCTTCGGCAGGAATTCCTTTCTGACGATCGAGGGTGGGATATTCCAGGGAGGGTTGAACAGGATGTTCCTGACGATCGACTGCAGCTCGGGCGTCTGCTTGTCGTATTCGCCGACAACCACGCGCGTCGTGAACACCGGGGTGTCGTCGCGAAACAGCTGCAGCTCTGCTGCGGCGGCGTCGACAACCAGCCGATCCGGCGGCAGCTCGCGGGGCAGCCAGCGCAATCGCTCGAGATTGATGGCGATCTGCCGCGCCCGCCGCAGCGCTTCGGCGACCCCCAGCCGCGGCGCCGGTTCAAAGGAGGCGGTGGGCGAAACCCTGCCGCCAGACGAAGCGATCGCCAGATAATCGGCATAGGCGCGCTGCATCGCTCGATATTCGGGCGAGCGCGGAGCCAAGACCGCGATCGCTTGTCCCGGATCCGGCGCCGAGATGGCGGTATCGATCACTGCGACGACATCGACCGGCGCCGGCTGCAGATCCTCCTCCTCGGAGCGCTCGCCGACCGGCATCGCACCCCGCGCCAGCGCATCGGCATAGGAAAGGATCGCATCGGACAACAACAGGTCATGCTCAACCGGGGACAACGCTCGACGACCATCCAGCGCGATCGCGTGGAACAACGCCGGATCGAGGGCTTGGCTGTCGGCCCGCAGGACTTCGGTGAACAATGCCGCGGCGGCCTGCGGATGACGGTCCCAGACCGTATTCCACCCGTGCGCCTCATAAAACCGGCGCACCAGGTGCTCGTGCACCCGCTCGCCGGCGACAACCACATGGCCTGCCGGATCGAGCCGGTCCTCGATATCGACGTCACCGCTGAATGGTGTGAGCGTCGCCGGGGTGGCGTTGATGTCGAAGGGTATCGGCGGCGGCGCCGGCGGATCGGCGGCAACCGGCAACGACCACAGGACCAGGGCAGCGGCTGCGGCCGTCAGCATGCCTGCCGGCACCCGCCCTCGCGCGCTTCGCCAAACACTCGGCCGATATTGCACCGCACCTCGCTCGCCGGGTTTTCCGGCCTTGTCCCGAGCCGCGACACCAGGGCCTCGCGATCGAATTCGGCGTTCCCGATCAGAGGTTGTCGTGGCGCCGGTCAGCGGAGAGACTATCACGCGCAAACCCTTTGTGCATCTGACGCATCGGGAGAACGGATCGGTGCGGTAGAATGGTCCCGATCGGTATATGAGAAATCTTCTGACCCCGGAATTCGCGCAGCCGACGCCCGAAAGCGTGCTGCGCGAGGTATTCGGATTTGACGAGTTTCGCGGCTCGCAGCGCGCGGTCATCGAGCATGTCACGCTCGGGCATGACGCTGTCGTGCTGATGCCGACGGGCGGCGGCAAATCGCTGTGCTACCAGATCCCGGCATTGCTGCGCCCAGGCCTCGGCGTGGTCATCTCGCCGTTGATCGCGCTGATGAAGGACCAGGTCGATGCGCTGCGCCGCGCCGGGGTCCGCGCCGCCGCTTTGAATTCGCGGCTGTCGCCGGCCGGGGCGATCGCGATCGAACGCGCCGTCGGCGGCGGCGAGGTCGACATTCTCTATGTCTCGCCGGAACGGCTGATGACGCCGCGCTGTCTTGACCTGTTGCGGCGCACACCGCTGGCGTTGTTCGCGATCGACGAGGCTCATTGCATTTCGCAATGGGGTCACGATTTTCGCCCCGAATACCAGCAGCTGACCATTCTCAAAGAGCGCTTTGCGGGTGTGCCGCTGATCGCGCTGACCGCAACCGCGGACGAGCCGACCCGGCGCGACATCGTCGCCCAGCTCGGGCTGGACGACGCCCGCGTGTTTGCCGCCGGCTATGATCGCCCAAACCTGTTCTATTGGATTGTCGCCAAGCGTCGGCCGCTCGAGCAGCTGTGGCGCTTCCTATCGTCCCGGCATCCGAATGACGCCGGCATAGTCTATTGCTTGACGCGCCGGGGAGCCGAGGAAGCGGCATCGTGGCTCGCGGCGCATGGCCGCACCGCCCTGCCCTATCATGCCGGCCTCGACCCGCTAGTGCGCGAGCAAAACCAGGAACGGTTCTTACGCGAGGAGGGCGTCGTCGTCGCCGCGACAATTGCGTTTGGCATGGGCATCGACAAGCCCGATGTCCGCTTTGTCGCCCATCTCGACGCGCCCAGGAACCTCGAAGCCTATTACCAGGAGACCGGGCGCGCCGGCCGTGACGGATCGCCGGCCGATGCCTGGATGACATACGGTATTGCCGATGTGATGAATTTACTGCGGCTGATCGACGCGGGGGACGCAGGCGCGCGCCAGGCCCGCATCGAGCGGCAAAAACTAGGGGCGCTGATCGGCTATTGCGAGACGGTGATGTGCCGGCGCCAGGTGCTGCTCGGCTATTTTGGCGAGCGCGACCATGAGCCATGCGGCAACTGCGACAATTGCCGCGAACCTCCCGCGACCTGGGAAGGCACCGTCGCCGCGCAAAAGGCGCTGTCTGCAATCTACCGGACCGGCCAGCGCTTTGGCGCGCACTATCTTGTCGATGTGCTGCTCGGCATCGACAACGACCGGGTCAAGCGCTTTGGCCATGACCGTTTGAAAACCTTCGGGGTCGGGACCGAATTGGACCGCCGCGGCTGGCTTGCGGTTTTTCGCCAGTTGACGGCACAAGGAGTTGCCGTGCCCGATTTTGCCGGGCATGGCGGATTGTCGTTGGGAGAAGGTGCGGCCGAGATCCTGCGCGGCGCCAAAACCGTGCAATTCCGCCGCGATTTCGCGCCGGCAAAACAGGAGCGCAAGA
>DASXMC010000348.1:0-3312 GCA_036495885.1 Allostellaceae bacterium
GACGTGGAGCCCTCGACGGCGGTGCGTCAAGCCGAGGTGACCGCCGCCAAGACCATGATCGAGCGCATTCACGACCGCTTCGAGCTGTGGCCGGAACGGTTGATCGCCGATACCGGCTACGGCTCGGCCGAGATGCTGAACTGGCTGGTCAATGACCGTGGAATCGAGCCGCACATCCCGGTGTTCGACAAGTCCAAGCGCACCGACGACACCTTTTCGCGCGAGGAGTTCGTCTACGATCACGCGAGCGACACCTACCGCTGCCCGGGCGCAAAGACCCTCCGGCGCTACCGACGGCAGTTCGCGGTGCCGCGGATTGGAGTGATGAAGGACAACTCGCTGCGCTACCGCGCCAGCAAGCATGACTGCGAGGCATGCCCGCTGAAGCCGCGCTGCTGCCCAAACACTCCCGCCCGCAAGGTCCGCCGTTCAATCTACGAAGGTGCGCGTGACCTGGCTCGCGAGATCGCCAAGACCGAGGCCTACCAGACCTCGCGCTATCAGCGCAAAAAGGTCGAGATGCTGTTCGCCCACCTCAAACGCATCCTGAAACTCGATCGGTTAAGGCTGCGCGGGCCTTGCGGCGCCCGCGACGAATTCCACCTCGCGGCAATCGCCCAGAACCTCCGTAAGCTGGCCAAACTCATCCCCGGACCACAGCCCATCCCCGCCACCTGAAGGAGGAACACCGATCACGGGCACGCCCAACTCGGGTCCGACGCCATATCCATCAGGCGCCTGCCGCCGAGTTCTTCAACACAATCGGTCGAGTGCGGACCTCGGGGGCGCGCTGGAATGCGGGCTCTTGGAGGTCGGCTTTGGGGAGGAGTGGAGTTCACCGAGACTCTAGGCTCCCGCCAACCCGAACTCCGCCGTCTCGCCCCCTTGCCGAAGCTGCACGCGCGCGCCCTCGCAGAGAGGGTACTCGCGTAGGACCGGCGCAATGACATCGAAGAGGGCCCTTGCGTCCGGTCCGAAAAGGAAGATGCGGCTGGTTTCTGGCCCATGTTCATGACCGTCGAGCTCGCCGCCCCCTTCCTGTTCGAGGCGGGTTTCGAGGCGGCTCTCGAGCGTCCCGAGGTCGCTGGTGCGATATACCTCGTCAGGCAAGCCCCGACCGTCGAGGGTTATGATGACCGAGCCCGCGGTTTTGTCTCTTTGCTCCGAGACGACCGGCTTCGCGACCGGCAGCGGCGGCATTTCAGGCGCCGCCACGCCTTTCAAGTTGGCGATTCTCGCCCGCAATTTCGCGGCCTCTCTGGCGCGACCCAGCGTCTCGAGAGCAGCGGCCTCGTTGTCGAGTTTTGTCGCCAGTCCGTCCAAGCTCGGACTCGGTTGGCGCTCAAACTGTTTGCGCGCGCGCCGAAACCAGTCGAGCGCCTCTGCGTCGCGGCCTCCGTCGCGGGCGATCTCGCCCATCGTTCCGAGCGCATGGGCGAGTGGGGCGCCCGTGGTGGTCCCAAGGATGTCGAGCGCGAGTTTAGCCTCGGCGTTTGCGCGGACGAAATCGCGTTTCCTGCGCCAGACGGTGGCTAGGTTGTTGTGGATGTTGCCCAGCTGAGCCACCGTGGCTCCGGGGTCGGCCTCTCGCGCGGCGCGGACCTTCTCGTACCAATCGAGCGCCTCATCGAGGCTGCCGGTGCGGCTGCAGAGCACGCCCAGATTGAGCCACGCGGTCGCCGCCTGGGCGCTCCGGCCCTCGGTCGTCCAGAGCTCCGCCGCCTCGCGGTAGGCAGGTTCGGCCTCAGTCGGATCCGAGTCGAGGGAGGCATTGCCGAGGTCGAGCAACGCCAGCGGCAGGAGGGGATTTTTCTTGCTGGCGCGCAGCGCCTCGACCGCAGCCCTCAGCAGCGAAAGGGCTTCGCGCGGGAAGCCAGCACGGACATAGCACCGGCCCGCACGCCAGAGGCGGCCGCCGGCGGCGGCGTTACGCCGAGTGAGCGCCGCTGCCTGATTGCACCACGCGATCGCAAGGGCGTGCTCCTCCATCGCCATCAGCGCATCGGACATGAGGTCGACCGTGTCCAGCTTGTCGCTGGGGCCGTCGAGCTCGCGGGCAATCGAGGCGGCCGTAGCCAGGTGATTGCGACGCTGCTTGGCCGAATATCCGGGAAACCGGCTCGCCGCGAAATGCGCCACGACCTCGAGCTCGCGCCCCTCGGGACCTTCGATCGCTGCCGCCTCGCGGAACACCGCGTCGAAAACCCCTGGCGGGCCTTTCGAAGGACCGCCGACGAAATCGACGACGATGCGCAGCGCCGCCGCGCTGTCTTCCAGCATGTTCATCCGCAAGCCCATTCCTCGGCGGCGCCATGCTAAGGCACCCGCTCCTGGATTGGAACAGGGCCTCGGCTGGGTTCCAACGCGACCATACGTGTCGATTGGTCTCTCGCGAATGTCTGCTTAGGGTCGATTGTGTTGAAAAACTCTGAAGCTCTCATGGTATGATCGGCTGAGTTTCTCAAGTCACGACGGCTGGGGGGCAGTCGATGTGACCTGGGCCATTCCGACAAGATCGCCGTCGATCTCCGCGACCTTGAGATGAGACGACTGCATGGCTAAGGGTGCGAGCGTCAGCTCATTGCGGCACGCTAGCATGAATGCCTCGTCATATCCCCACACCGCTTTGGAACGGAGGCATAGCTCGGTCAAAATCGTGGCCTCGTCGGGCCGAGGAGCCGCAGCGTAAGCATAAGGGGCATTGTAGGGAGCGTGCGCGGCATGCGAAATGCGAAACCTGCTCGCGGTTAACCCTGGCCGATCTCGTCAACTGACAGAAGACGCGTGTTGCCCACTTTCCGCCATTGGTACATGCTGGGCGCGCGTCGCGGATGTGCGACGCGCCCCGCGACGTGAAAACACCCTAGAAGGCGAAGCCAGCGTGGTTGTCTCCTTTACTCCCAGGGGAGGGAAGGGTTGGAGACCGACGACCCAGCCCGCCTCGGCTGCAGGGCGCCGCTCACCAACGCTGGCCCGGTATTTAAGTCGTCTTCATCTCGGGATTTCAAATTCCTCAGATCACCTAGCTCAAAATGAAGCTGCGGATAATGCAACCAACGCTCATCGCCGGCCTGCACCGCCGCCCTGATCGCCGCGGTAAGCGGGTTGACCGGTCCCGAGGTAACAGGGCACAGGGTCGCCATCGCCTGCAGCTCGCCGATCTCCGACGCGCCGACCGCCCGGATTAGCCGCCTACCGCACCCCTATCGCGTCGAGTACCCGGTTCATCCGCTCAGCCTCGATCGCCTCCTGCACAAGCTTCTCCGGGTTGCGCCGCCGCATGATCCGCTCGTGGGTCGCGAGGAGCCGCTC
>DASXMC010000349.1:0-3607 GCA_036495885.1 Allostellaceae bacterium
GCGTTTCGCCGCGGCATCGAGGCGGCGCGCGCGCTCCCTGACCGCGGTGTCGTCGGCGCGCGCGATCCACAGCGCGGGATCGTCCCACCCAGCTATACGATCGAGCGCCCGCTCGGCGAGTTCCTCGGCCGACAGCGAGCCGTTCAGCAAGAGGCACCGCAGCGCAGCGATCGGGAGATCGGCAGTGATGTGGTCGGCGGAGGCCGGCATCGCGCAATCCAGCTTTGGCACGTTTTTTGATCTCGTAGAGCCAAACTGCCACGCGGCTTTGCTAGCAGCAAGAGAGGCGTTGGTGATGGATCAGTCTTTTATCGCGGCCGACCCCTATCCGTGGCCTTATGACGGCGATCTGCGGCCGGACAATACCGCCTTGGTCGTGATCGACATGCAGACCGATTTCTGCGGGCCGGGCGGCTATATCGACCGGATGGGCTACGATCTGTCGCTGACGCGCGCGCCGATCGCCCCGATCGCCAAAGTATTGGCGGCGATGCGCCGGCAAGGTTTTTCTGTTTTCCATACTCGCGAGGGCCACCGCCCCGACCTTGCCGATCTGCCGGCGAACAAGCGCTGGCGCTCGCGCCGGGTCGGCGCCGGGATCGGTGACCCCGGGCCATGCGGCCGCATTCTGGTGCGCGGCGAACCCGGCTGGGAAATCATTCCCGAGCTCGCACCCGGCGATGGCGAGCCGGTCGTCGACAAACCCGGCAAAGGTGCTTTTTACGCCACCGATTTCGAACTGTTGTTGCGCTTGCGCGGCATCGCCAATGTGGTGGTGACCGGGATCACCACCGATGTCTGCGTGCACACGACGATCCGCGAAGCCAACGACCGCGGCTTTGAATGTCTGCTGCTCGAAGATTGCTGCGGCGGCACCGACTACGCCAACCACGAACACGCGATCAAAATGATGAAAATGCAGGGCGGGCTCTTTGGCGCGGTCGCCGCCTCGACCGAACTGCTGAAGGCGCTCGGTTAACAGAGCGATCATTACTGTTCGACGCCCGGTCATGCGCCGGCCGATCTCGCTCACGTCCCCGTTGTCGCGGTCGTCTCGTAGATTAGCCTGTAGTTGAACATCACACGAATACGATCGACGATTTCGAAGATTTCATCGAGATCATTGCTGATCAATGGCACCCTTGCAAATCCGCCTCCGCCTCCGACATTTCTGCATGGCAGCACCAACAATGCCGCTCGCTTTTCCATTTTGACGAGAAAAGGGCGCTCGGCATGGGCTAATGCCGCTAAAAATCCGACCTGAGGACATAAAGCGGTCACGCTTCCGGTTGATGGTGCGTAGAACGGAGAGATGGAGGGACATATGGAGAGGCGCTCAAATTGCTGCCAATACCAGCCCAGTCTCGAGGAACTGTTGGCTGACGAGGTCATGGAGCCGGTATTGCGCAGCGCCGGACTGGGCCTGCACGAGCTGCGCGAAATGATGGTCGAGACCGCGCGGCGCATCGAGGATCGCGATCGCCGCAGTTACGCTGCCGATGGAGAAGACCGAAGTTGCGCCGCCGATGGAGAAGAATAGATCCGGTGGTCACACCGACAGTATCGGAAACTCGATTCGAACGCGCAAACCCGGGTGGTTTTCCGAGAGGAGAACGGTTGCGTGATGGCGGTGTGCAACCGCGCGCACGAGGCTAAGCCCGAGCCCGTTGCCGGGTGTGCTGCGGCTGGGTTCGAGCCTGACAAAGCGGTCGAACACGATCTCGCGATCGGCCTCCGAGATGCCCGGTCCGCGATCGGCAACCTCGACGACGGCGTGTTCGCCGTCACGGAATACCCGAAGCTGCAATTCGCCTCCATTGGCATATTTGAGGGCATTATCGATAAGGTTGGCGAGCGCTTGCGATAACAGGTGTGGGTCGCCGCGAATATTGACTTGCGGCTCGACCGCAAGGCTCAGGGTGAACCCCTTTTCTTCGGCGAACGGCTCGTATAGTTCGGTGGCCGCGCGAGCAATGTCGGAGAGATCGAGCGGCTCGGCGCGGTCGGCTCCCGCACCCGCCTCGGCCTCGGCTATTCGAAGCAGTGCGTTGAAAGTGGCGAGCAGATGGTCGGCATCATCGATCGCAGCACCGATCGCCTCCCTTTGGGCGTCGGCATCAAACGGACCGATCAGCGCTAACTCGAGCCGGGCGCGCAGCCGCGATAGCGGCGTCTTCAAATCATGCGCGACATCGTCGGTGACCTCGCGCATGGCCGTCATCAACCGTTCGATCTGATCCAGCATCCGGTTGAGGTTGGCCGCCAGAAGGTCGAACTCATCGCTGGTGCCGTCGAGCGGGATTCGATCCGAGAGATTTCCGGCCATGACCCGCTCGCTGGTGCGGTTGACCAGTTCGACCCGCCGCAACAGGTTGCGGCCCATCGCAGCACCGCCGAGCACACCCACACCGAGTGCGATCAGACCCGACCACACCAGGGTCAGCTTTACGCGATTGCGGAACGCAGCGGCGTCGGCGATGTCGCGGCCGACCAACAGCCGGTACCCGCCGGGAATGATGATGCGGCTGGCGCGCGCGGGATGGGTGACGAGTTTGCCATCGGTTCTGGCCTCGATATTGAACGACAGCCAGCCGTTCTGCGCCGGCACACCCAACGGCCAACCCGACAGATTGCCGGCCAGCGGACGGCCGTCTCGGTCGGTTACGAGGTAGAGCGTGGCGTCGCCGCTGTCGCCGGCGCTGCGGGCGGCGACGATCTGCACGAGGCCGCTCAGACCGCGCTGGGTATATTGCTCGGCAAGTCCGGTTATATCGGCGTCGATCGTCGCCTCGGTCTGGTGTTCGACAAAGTCGGCGCTCGTCCAATAAACAAAGAACAAGACGCCGAATATCGATGCGGCAAATATCAGGAAATAAAGGGCGGCGAGGCGAAAGGCGTGGGTCCGGACGAGGCGCAGCGCGTCGCGCAGCCATGCCGGCCGGGTTTTGCCGCCGCCTCGCGAGATTGGGAGCGCCAGCCGGTCGGTCACTGCTGCGGGCCCGGGCCGCCTCGCCGCTGCGTCACTCCGGCGCACGCAGGCAATAGCCGGCGCCGCGCACGGTATGCAGCAACGGCTGTGCGAAGTTCTTGTCGATCTTCTGGCGCAAGCGGCTCACATGCACGTCGATGACGTTGGTCTGCGGGTCGAAATGATAATCCCACACATGCTCGAGCAGCATCGTGCGGGTAACGACTTGGCCCGAATTGCGCATCATATATTCGAGCAAGCGAAATTCGCGGGGCAACAAATCGATCGGTTTGCCGCAGCGCTTGACGATGCGGGTCAACAAATCGAGCTCGAGATCGCCCACCCGCAGCACCGAATTCGCCGGCGCTGCAGCACCCCGCCGCAATAGCGCCTCGATCCGCGCCAGCAATTCGCTAAAGGCAAAGGGCTTGACCAGATAGTCATCGCCGCCGGCCCGAAGTCCTTTGACCCGGTCGTCGACGGTGCCGAGGGCGCTTAAAATCAGCGCCGGCGCGTGGATCCCGGCCGCGCGCAACGCGCCAATGACGGCAAGCCCGTCCATCCCAGGCAGCATGCGATCGAGTACGATCGCGTCGTAACTGCTCGAGGTCGCGAGAAACAGGCCTTCGGGTCCATTAC
>DASXMC010000350.1:0-4003 GCA_036495885.1 Allostellaceae bacterium
GCCAAGATCGGCGGTGATGTGGTGGCTCCAGTTCGGGTCGCGTTTGCATTCGGCCGGAACCTCCTCGCGCGAGCAGGTGATGATCCGCCAGCCGGCAGCGCTGAAGCGTTGGACGGTAGCGTGCCCGATGCCGCGGCTCGCGCCCGTCAAGAGCAGGACTGGGCGTTCGCTGCTCATGGCACCGCCACCCGCCGCGGAAAGTTAGAGCGCGGCTCCTCGATCCCTTCGGGGTCCTGGTGGATCAAGATTTCGGCATTGGGATAGGCCGCGCGCAGCATCGCCTCGACCTCGTCGGAAATTTCGTGCGCTCGGATCAGGCTCATCTCGCCATCCATTTCGATGTGAAGCTGGATAAACGCGGTTGGTCCAGCCACCCGGGTACGCAGATCGTGTGCTGCGGTCACGTGGGGATGCGACTGGGCAATTCCTCGGATCTTCTCGCGTTCATCGTCGGGTAGTTCCTGGTCCATCAGCTGAGTGAGCGACAGTCGCGACAAGCCGACCGCCGACCAGATGATCCACACGCCGATCGCTGCGCCAAACAGCGGGTCGAGAACGCGCACGCCGGAGAAAGCGCCGAGCACCAGTGCGGCGATAACGCCGAGGTTCAGGATCACGTCGCTGCGGTAATGCAATTCGTCGGCGCCGATGGCGATCGATCCGGTGCGGCGGACGACGCTGCGTTGGTAAAATACCAGGGCGATCGTCACCACGATCGAGAACACCATGACTACGATGCCGAGCGGCGGGTTGGTGACCGCGGCCGGTTCGATCAGCCGGCGCACCGCTTCGGCGAGCAGCAACAGCGCGCTGCCGGTGATAAAGGCGGACTGGCCCAGCACCGCCAGCGGCTCGGCCTTACCGTGGCCAAAGCGATGCTCGCGGTCGGCCGGCGTCATCGCGTGTCGCACGGCGAGGAGATTGATCACCGCAGCTACGGCGTCGAGCAATGAGTCGATGACGCTCGACAGCAGCGCCACCGAACCCGTCTCGAGCCAGGCGGCGAATTTTACCGCGATCAACAGCAGCGCCACAGCGACCGAGGCGTAGGTCGCCCGCCGCCGTAGCCGGTTGGCCTCGGCGCCATAGATCAAGGGAAAAGCCGTTCGCGTTGCCATTGGCCGCCCTCGCGAACAAACAACCAGCGGTCGTGCAGGCGGGAGGGGCGCTCCTGCCAGAATTCGACGCTTTGCGGCACCACCCGAAAGCCGGACCAGAACGGCGGACGCGGCACATCGCCCTCGCCAAACCGTCGAGTGTACTCTTCGAACCGTTCTTCGAGCACCGCTCGGCTGGTCAGCGGCCGCGACTGTTCCGATGCCCAGGCGCCGATCCGGCTGTCGCGCGGCCGGCTGGCGTAATAGGCATCGGCCTCCGCCGCCGCCACCGGCTCGACCCGGCCCTCGATCCGCACCTGCCGGCGCAGCGACTTCCACAAAAAGCATAATGCCGCGTGCGGGTTTTGGCCCAACTCGACCGATTTGCGGCTCTCAAGGTTGGTGTAGAACACAAATCCGCTGGCGTCGCAGCCCTTGAGTAGAACAGCGCGGGCGGCCGGAACGCCGCTTGCGGTCGCGGTCGCGAGGATCATGGCATTGGCGTCCTCTTCTTGCGCCAGCGCCTGGCCAAACCAGCGCTCGAACACCGCCATCGGCTCGCTTTCGGTGACATCGTCCATCAACTGGTTACCCTAGCGCGATCCGATCTTCTCCGCGACCTCGTTGCCCGGGCGCGACCGGGCGCTGCGTTGAGCGGTGCCCTGAGAGGTCTCGGCGAGCAGTGAAGCAATGGTCATCTCCGCCGCTGCCGCTTCGGCCCGCACGATCCGCCGGATCGCCGGCTCGATCTGGCGCTGCCAGGGGGTGGCGGCATTGCCGAGCCAACTGCCGGCAAATGGGAGGTGCAGCGCGTCATAGAGGTCGCGCAAGGTAGCGGTTTGCGGATTCCACGCCAATACCCAGCTTCCCGCTTGCGTGTGGGCGGCAAACCCGCCGGCCGCGAGCGGCTCCATATGCTCGTCGATGACCGTGGTCGCGACCCCGAGCTCGGTCGCGAGTATTTGGGTGGTCAGCACCGCGCCCGCTTGCTGCGCCCGGTTCAACGCCGCCAGCAACGCCAGGCTGAGGCCGAGCCGCACGCCGCCAGCCGAGGTTTTGCCGACGCGCTCGTCGATGCGCCACAGCGGCAGCGCCGCCGCGACCTCCGCTCCCAGCAGCACCGCCATCCAGGAAATATACATCCACAATAGAAAGATCGGGATGGCGGCAAGCGCTCCATATACGGTCTGGTAATAGGACATCGCGCCGACATAGATCGCGAACCCGATTTTGAGAATTTCGATCTCGGCCGTCGCGACCAGCGCCCCGAGTGCTGCGTCGCGCCAGCGCACGGCGCAATTGGGGATCAACCAGTAAAGCAGGGTCAGCGCCACGAATTCGAGTAGCGCCGGGATCGTGCGGGCAATTCCGTGCAGCCAGCCGCTCTCCAGCCACAAAAACGCTTCCTGGCCAAACCCGGCACGGCGTGCAGCGATTTCGAAATAGGTCGACAGCGAGAGGCTCAGCCCGACAAGAAGCGGGCCCAGAGTAATCAATGCCCAATAGGCGAGAACCCGCTGCCCCCACGGGCGCGGCGCCGTCACCCGCCAGATCAGGTTCAGTTGGTCTTCGACGGTGGCGAGCAGAAGAACTCCGGTTGCGGCAATCCCGATGATGCCGATCGCCGTCGTTTGCGCCGCTGAATTGGCGAACACCCGAAACCACCAGCCAGCCTGCTCGCCGATCGAAGGCACGAAATATCGGAACACCATCGACAGAATCTCGTCGTGGAGCTGGCTGAAAATCGGGACAACCGACAGCGTCCCGAGGGCGATGACGGCGAGCGGCACCAGCGACACGAGCGCGGCGTAGCTCAGCGCGCCCGAGGCGGCAAAGCAGCCGTCGCGATTGAAGCGGCGCAAGGCATAGAGCGTAAAGGCGCCGGCTGACACCACCGCCCGTCGTAGCGCGCCGCGGCGGCCGGGTTTGCGGCGCATTTCCACCTCGGACAACATTGGGCGAACCTCGCAGCGTCTTATCTGCTAAACAGGAGGCGCCGAGTAATTATCCGTGGCCTGCCGCTGCGGCGCCAGCATCATTCGCAAAGACCGGCGGCTGGCATGCGTCTTGGTACAGGATCTACCAAGCAAGAAACGGGGATGACGATGCCGCTGATGGCTGGAAAGCGCGGTCTGATAATGGGGGTCGCCAACGAGCGCTCGATCGCCTGGGGCATTGCCAAAACACTGCACGACCACGGCGCCACCCTCGCCTTCACCTATCAGGGCGAGGCGCTCGGCAAGCGAGTGCGGCCGCTGGCCGATAGCCTCGACAGCGACTTTGTGGTGGAAGCCGATGTCGGTTCGGAAGAGAGCCTTGATTCGCTGTTTGCGGCGCTGGCGCAACGCTGGGGACGCCTCGATTTCTTGGTCCATGCGATCGCCTTTTCCGACAAGGACGAGCTCAAGGGAAAATATCTCCTCACGACACGGGCCAATTTCCTGCGAACGTTGGATATTTCCTGCTACTCCTTTACCGACGTCTGCCGCCGTGCCGCACCGCTGATGACGGTGGGGGGAAGCCTGTTGACGATGACCTATTCCGGCGCCGAGCGGGTGATGCCTCATTATAACGTCATGGGTGTTGCCAAAGCGGCGCTCGAAGCGAGCGTGCGGTACTTGGCGGTTGATCTGGGCGCCGACAATATCCGCGTCAACGCGATTTCCGCCGGCCCGATCAAAACATTGGCGGCCTCGGG
This sequence comes from Allostellaceae bacterium, assembly GCA_036495885.1. GTDB lineage: Bacteria > Pseudomonadota > Alphaproteobacteria > ATCC43930 > CGMCC-115725 > AP-15. The sequence goes on from DASXMC010000350.1 coordinate 3,796, forward strand.
GATCGGCGACTTCCGCTATATCCTGAAATGGAATCAGCTGAACTCGCCGCTCAAGCGCAATGTCACAATCGAGGATGTCGGCGGAGGCGCGCTCTATTTGCTGAGCGATTTGTCGGCCGGGGTCACTGGCGAGGTTCATCACATCGATTGCGGCTACCACGTGGTCGGGATGAAGGCGGTGGACGCCCCCGACATCTCGGTGGTGTGA
>DASXMC010000351.1:0-3463 GCA_036495885.1 Allostellaceae bacterium
TCACACGCGGACAGGTCATCGAGTTTCTCGAAGCCGCCAAGGACAGTCTCGTCGAATCGGCAGTATGAGGGTGTTCCTTGACGAATGCGTCGATTGGCGGCTCGCACGCGATATCGTCGATCACGAAATCAGGACGGCAAGACAACTGGGCTGGACGACGATCAAGAATGGAAGTTACTGGCGCTTGCGGCGCGGGAGTTCGATGTGTTTGTCACCGTCGATCGCAATCTTTCTTTTCAGCAGAACGTCGCGGCGCTCAGCATTGCAGTCATCGTTCTTCATGAACGGATCAATCGCCTCGCCGATCTGAGGGCTCTCATAGCGCAGGTCTTGCCGGCCATCACGTCGGCAACGCCGGGATAAACTATCATCGTCGGTACTTCATAGGACAATTCTGTTTCTTATCGAACCGGGGCAGTTCTGGTGAGATCGATGCGGGATACCGAGTCGCTGCCGTCCCTCACGGGTAGTTTTGACGGACCGCTCGGGCAAAAGATCATTGCCTTGCACATCTGGGCCGTCGGCGAGGGCCTGCGCGGCGCCGATGCCGCGCCATTGTTCGAGGAATTCTGTCGGCGCCTCGTCGAGGCCGGCGTGCCGTTGTGGCGCGCCTTTGCGGGGATGCGCACATTGCACCCGCAATGGGCCGGTTACACCTATATGTGGCGGCGCCATCGCAACGCCATCGAGCCGCAGCAATTCGAACGCGGCAACCGCTACGAGCAAACCGTGATCAACAGCCCGATCGGTCACCTGGTCCGACTTGGCGGCACCTTGGCGGCGACAACCCCGCCGGAAGAGACAGGATCACGGCTGCATTTGCGTCGGCGCCTCAGCGGTGACGACGCGCTGCTCGATTTTCCAATGCTCGAAGAGCTCGCCGCCGCTGGCGCCACCGATTATTTCGCCGAAGTTGTCCGCTTTGGCACCCTGGGCGACGCATCGCGCGGAACGGGTGTGGGCTATTCGTTTGCCACCGATCGGCCGGAAGGTTTTTACGAGGACGAGCTGACCCTGCTGAAATCGGTATTGCCGGTCGTTTCGCTGGCGATGATGACGCATGCCGGCCATACGATCGCCGCCAGCCTGCTGGCGGCTTATCTCGGCGCCGACGCCGGGCGGCGCGTCCATGCCGGCGCCATCGAGCGGGGTGCCGTCGAAAGCGTGCGCGCGGTCCTGTGGTACGCCGATATCCGCGCCTTCACCGCGCGCGCCGACACCACACCGGGGGCTGCGGTCATCGAATTGCTTGACGAGGTGTTCGAAACGCTGACCGCCTCATTGCGCCCGCGCGACGGCCAGGTCTTGAAGTTCCTCGGCGACGGCATGCTTGCGATCTTCCGCTTCGAGGAGGCGGAAAAGATAGAGACTTGCCGGCGGGCACTCGAGGCCGCAGCCGAGGCGATGCGCGCTGTCGACCGGCTGAACGCCGCCCGCCGCGAAGCCGGCAAGGCGGCGGTGACGGTCGATTTGGCGCTGCATCTGGGTGAGGTGATGTACGGCAATGTCGGTGCCGTCGACCGGCTCGATTTCACGGTGATCGGGCCGGCGGTCAATGAGGTTGCCCGCATCGAGGCGCTGTGCGAACCGCTGGGTCGCAGGGTTCTGGTCTCAGCCGACCTCGCCGCCGCGGCGGCCGGCAGCCCCCGCCTTGAACCGCTCGGCGCGCACGCCCTGCGCGGCGTGCGCGAACCCCGCGAAATTTACGCGCTCGCCCTCGATTAGCGCTGCGATATCGACGATGCCGGGACAGCCTGCGGCGACTGCTCAGCGTCCGCGGAAGTGTTTGTAGAATTCGACGACCTGCGGGCTTTGCTGAAAACCGACGAGGAGGCTCATGTCGCTGCCCTTGCGCCCGGCGAGTGGGATCGTTTCGACGATGTGGTCGGTGACGCCGGCGCGGATCTGGTCCGGCGCAAAGGGAATATGGACCGAAAAATTCCTCTTGTTCAGGATCTGCTGGCCGGGTGCGGTCACCGCGACAAAATAGGCCAGATCGACCGCATCGCCTTTGGCCCCGGCACCACGCTGCCCGATCACGATTACGTCGAGCGTCACCTGCACCGCGTCAGCGCTGTAGTCGCAACTCCGGTCGACCTCGCTCAACAGTCCGTAAAACGCAGCATTGTCGGGTCGCGGCTCGGCTTCCGTTCCGGGACCAAACACTGCGGTGTTAGCGAGCGGACGCAGAATCACCGCCGCCGGGCAAGCCTGCGGCGGCTTGGCGGAGGAGAACGGCAGAGAGCTGCAGCCCGCCGATGCGAGGAGGCCAAGGACGGCCGCGCCCCGCGCAAGCAGGGCCCGGCTCACAGGCCGTTATGAGTGCCGTCGCAGAATGGCTTCCCGCCGGTTTGCTTGCAGCCGCACAGCCACACTTCTTCGCTTGCCGCGGCGGTGAACGGTACCGGCGTGAGCCCGGTGCCCTGGTGCGAGCCGTCGCAGAACGGCTGCGTGGCGCTGCGTCCGCAGGCGCACCAGAAATATCTCTTGCCGGCCTCGACAGCGATGCCGTAGGGCTCTTTTTGCGCTGGAATCGGTTCTTCGGCCATCTTTGCTCCCCCACTGTCGTCCTGCCGGTTTCCGCGCGCTCCGGCGGCGGCTGGCGCCGGACTGTAGTGCGAGTGGCACCCGGCAGACAAGCCCGCGCCGCCCTGCTCTGCTTCTGGGAGTGCGCGCCGCCAATGGCCGTCTATACTGATGTCGCCGACGACGAACTCAGAGCCTTCATCGCCCTTTACGACCTCGGCGAAGTGTTGGCGTGCAAAGGGATCGCCGAGGGGGTGGAGAATTCGAATTATCTGGTCACCACAGTGGCCGGCAATTTTATTCTGACCCTCTATGAAAAGCGCGTGCAGCGCGAAGATCTGCCGTTTTTTATCGGATTGATGGAGCATCTGGCCAAGAATGGGGTTGCCTGCCCGACACCGTTGCATGGCCGCGATGGTGCGGCACTGCGCGAATTGTGCGGCCGGCCCGCCGCGCTGGTGACGTTTCTTGCCGGTATGTGGCCGCGCCGTATCCAGCCGTTTCATTGCGCCGGGGTCGGCCGCGCGCTCGCGCGGTTACACGACGCTGGGGCATCCTTCGGGATGCGGTGGGAGAACGATTTGTCGGTCGCCGGCTGGCGGCGGCTCTTTGCTGCCTGTGCCGAGCGCGCCGGCGAGATCCAGACAGGGCTTGCCGAGGAGCTCGCGGATGAACTCGGCTTTCTCGAAAACGCCTGGCCGCGCGACCTGCCTAAGGGGGTCATTCATGCCGATCTGTTTCCCGACAACGTGTTTTTTCGCGACCGCGACGTGTCGGGGCTGATCGACTTTTATTTCGCCTGCACCGATGTCCTTGCCTACGATCTGGCGGTATGCCTCAACGCCTGGTGTTTCGAAGCTGATGGCAGCTTGAACGTGACCAAGGCGCGGCTTTTGCTCGACAATTATCGCGGGGTGCGGCCGCTATCGCCGGGCGA
>DASXMC010000352.1:0-6908 GCA_036495885.1 Allostellaceae bacterium
GGGTCATCGGTCAGCCTTTTGCCAAAGCCGACCTTTCATTGATCACACAATTTCCAGCATAGATAGACTCGTTTTACGATCTATACCTAACCGTCGACTCGTTTTACGTGCACCCCTTGCAGTAATTGACGACACGCCCTAGCAATGCATCCGAGGCGCGCGATCGGTATCTACTGCGTCCGGCGGATGAGTTCGAGAATAGGTAGGATTTCGGCCGCGGTGGCCGAGAGCAGGCTGACAACCACGCGCGCGATGCCGCGGTCGCGATAGCGCTGCAACCGCTCGAGATCCTTGGGCACGCCGAATACCGTGATCGGGACCTCGTCGAGGCGGCGCTCGGCAGCCACCATCATCTCTTGGAATTGCGGCATAAAATCGGTGACGTCGGAATATTGCGGCCGGCCGGCATGCGGGATCCAGCCATAGCCGTAGCGCACCGCGCGCCGCGCCGCATGGGGGAAGGCGCCGCCGACAATGACCGGCGGGTGCGGTTTCTGCACCGGCTTGGGCCACGCCTTCATTTTCGGGAAGTCGACAAGTTCACCGTGAAATTCGGGCTCGTCTTCGGGTCCAGATCGCCTTCATCGCGGCGATCCGTTCGTGCATCAGCTTGAACCGGGTTTTGAACACGGTGCCGTGGTCGGCCATTTCCTCGGCATTCCAGCCGCCGCCGACGCCGAACAGAAATCGCCGACCCGAAACCTGATCGATTGAAGCGACGAGCTTTGCGGTCTGGATCGGGTCGCGCTGGGCGACCAGGCAAACTCCGGTCGCGACGCGCAAGTTCGTTGTCGCCATCGCCGCCGCGGTCAAGCTGACGAACGGATCCATCGCGTCGTAATATTTTCGAGGCAGCTCGCCGCCTTGGGGAAACGGCGTGGCGCGCGAGCTTGGGATATGCGAATGCTCGGGCGCCCACAGCGTTTCAAAGCCGCGTGTTTCCAAGGCCCGGCCGAACTCGGCCGGCGCCACCGAATATTCCGTAAAGAACATCGCCGCGCCGAATTCCATGCCTCCCCCTCGGCGCCGGCGGCGTTCGGTCTTTAGGCGAGGCGTACTCTGACGGCCTCGGGACCCTTGCGCCCTTCGGCGATGTCGATCAGCACACGCTGCCCTTCGTTCAAGGTATCTATGCCCGAGCGTTCGAGCACTGATGCGTGAACAAAAGCGTCCTTGCCGCCGCCCTCGCGCACGATGAAGCCGAAGCCCTTCTGCGCGTTGAACCACTTCACCGTGCCGGTCTCTTCTACCGAAGCCGAGGCCTCGTAAGTTGGCCGTGCCGCGCCGGCCCCGGGATAGGGCGACCGCCGCGCCGATGGCGGTGTTGCGGTGCTGCTGTCGACACTAACGATCTCGGTCACCTGTGGCCCCTTCTGGCCGGGTGCGACGCGGATCTCTAGGGTCTCGCCCGGCTGCACTGCGGGAACGCCGCTGCGCTCGAGAACACTGGCGTGCAGAAACGCGTCCCCCGAACCGTCTGAAAGTTCGACAAACCCGAACCCCCTTTCGGGCTTGAACCATTTCACGACGGCGCGGACCGGCGGGCCCGAGGGGACTTCGAACCGGGACGGCGTATAGCGCGGCGCTCCCCCGAATTCCCGCAGATGCGGTTCGTAACCATCATCGTCAAAGTCGCGGCGGCGCGGCTGACGAAAATTCCTGTCTCTGATCAAGTCGGTTTCCTGTCGAGTCGATTCGCGGCCCGGTCGCGACCGCGGAACCCGATTGTTCCAAAAAATCGCCGCGGACGCGAGTGCTTAATTTGCGCCGCCAATCCGATCGAAGCAGAGCCACGCGCGCCGCTGTCCGCAGACGGTGACGTGACGGAAAAGGCGGCGGTCTCACTGCGTTCTGCAACCGCGTGCGGGGTCTTGCTGGCATCGCTGCTGACCGGCAATCGTTATTTGAGCGCCATCGCGCCGGCGACGTGGATCCCGCCGCGCCTGCCGTTGCCAACTCGCCTCTCGGGATTGCTTCGCGGAGCTTTGTTTCGGGTCAGCAAGGATGGACCGGTGGGCCAGGAATGCACTGCAATGTGTGCGCGCGCTTCGGTGACAGGACAGCGACTGCTGCAGCTACACGAGCGGGCATGGTGGAAGCGCGTTAAAGCTTCGGCTCAGCCGCCGAACATGAAGATATTGGCCGGCTCCTCGGTCCACTGACGCTCGCGGTAAAGCCGCCCGGTCATCGCCTCGACATAGGGGGCGGCGGCGCGCACCATCGCGAATTTCCGTTCGCTCAGAGCAAGGCCGGCGGCGCGGCAGGCAACTGCAGCGCGCTCGCGGGTCGCGGCGTCGCTGTCGCCCGCATCCGGCTCGGGAACCGGCGGCAGCACCGTCGAATAAGCAGCATGGGGATCGAGCGCCGGCCGCTGCCGCCGCCACTCGGTCGCGTGCTCATAGGCGTGCGCCACCCGCAGCACCGTCGTCTCGGCAAAGGGCCGGCCAACGATCTGCATCGACAATGGCAGGCCGCTCTTGCTGAAGCCAATGCACTGCGCCAGGGCCGGCCCACCGGTGACGTTGAACGGGGTCGTCAACGACGGCCGCCGCCAGAATTCAATCGTCCGCCACGTATCGAGCCGCGGCGCCGGCCCGCCCGCGGTCGCGGTCACCAGAACGTCGAATTTGTCGTATACCGGTTTCATCTCGGCCAGCATGCGCCGCCGCTCGCGCTGCGCCTGTACATAGTCGCGCGCGCCGATCAGCACCGCCGGCAACACGCGGCCAAGAAAATCCTCGCCGAAATCCTGCGGTCGGGCGCGCAGCACGGGTTCGTGCACCGCCAGCAATTCGCTTTCGGCGATCGTCACCTTGACGTCGTAATAATCCTGCGCCGGCCGCAGCCGCACCTCGCCCAGTTCGGCGCCGAGCCTTCGCAGCACGCCAAACGCCTCCTCCAGAGCCGTGGCGACCTCGGCCGAGACCGGGCAATCATCTTCGTGCAGATGGCGCACGACGCCGACGCGCAGACCCGTGAGATCGCCGGTCAAGGCCGCACGGTAGTCCGGCACCGGATGCGTTGCACTCGCCGGGTCGTTCGGATCGTGGCCGGCGATCGCCTGCAGCAGGATCGCGCAATCCTCGACCGTCCAGGTCATCGGCCCAGCATGGTCGAAGCTGAACGAGTTGGCGTAGACGCCCCAGCGGCTGACGAGCCCGTAGGTGGGCTTGAGCCCGACGATGCCGCACAAGGCAGCGGGCCCGCGGATCGAGCCGCCGGTATCCGAGCCGAGGGCCGCCGGGACAAATCCGGTCGCCACCGCGGCTGCCGATCCGCTCGACGACCCGCCGGTGAAATGCTCGCGGTTCCACGGGTTGCGGGCGGGCGGCCAGGGCAGGTCGAAGGACGGCCCGCCGTGAGCGAATTCATGGGTCGCGAGCTTGCCCGTTAGCACCGCGCCGGCCTGGTAAAGCTTTGTCACTGTGGTCGCGTCGAAATTCGGAACCGCGTCGATGCAGGTCCGCGAATGCCCGGTGGTGCGGATGCCCGCGGTCGCGTAGATGTCCTTGAGCGCGAACGGGATGCCGTGCATCGGCCCGCGATGGCGGCCGGCGGTAATTTCGCGCTCGGCGGCTCGCGCCTGGTCGATCGCCCGCTCGGGGGTCGGCAGCAAGAACGCGTTGAGCTGCGGGTCGAGTGCCTCGGCTCGCCGGATCAGCGCCGAGGTCAGCTCGACCGGCGACAATTCCTTCGTTTCGATACGCCGCGCCGCCTCGGCGATCGTCATAAAGCCGAATTCGGTTGCGGGCGATACCGGATCGTCAGGCACGCTCAGCGTCCTCCGGCAGTGCGGGATAGGCGGGGGCGGGCTCAGGCGGGTGGTGCGACCGAGAGCCGGCCGACGACCCCGTGCCGCTCGATCAGCCGCGCGACGAGCCCGGATTTTTTTGCCTCCTCGACAAAATCGTGCAAGAACGCAGCACCCGCGGCATTGCTTCGCGCGGTGCCGACCGCCTGCTGCACCGCGGTGAACTTCCCGTCGAGAATGCGCGAGCCGGGCCGCGCCTTCTGCAATTCGATCAGACCGGGCCGCAACCCGGCATAAGCGTCCAGCTTCTCGCCGTCAAACGCCTTGAGTGCCGCCTCGGCATTGTCGAACTGCAGGAGTTCGCCCTCTTTGTAGTTGTTTTCGAGCCACAGGCCGTAAGCGCTGCGCGCCGTAACGGCGACCCGTCTGCCGGGCTTGTCGACATCGGCGATGGTTTGCAATGGCGAACCCGGCGGCACCAGATAGGTCGCCTCGATCTCGACATAAGCGGGGCTGAAGGCGATCTTTTCGGCGCGCTGCGGCTCGGCGCCGATCAGCCCGATATCCCACACCCCGGTGCCGGCGGCGTCGGCCAATTCGCCCGGTCGGGGATATGGGACATAGACGACCCCAATACCGAGACGCTGGGCGATCTCGCGCGCCATGTCGGGGGAGACACCGACCGGATCACCCGAGGGGCTCCTGTCGGTGACCAGCAAGAAATTTCCCATGTTGATCGCGGCGCGCAAAATCCCGGTGGGCGCCAGTTCGGCAACAACTTCTTTGTCGGGCATCGGCAAGGTTCCGCAAAATCGTGGAAACAATTGCTCCATCCTGACGGAACGGCGCCGCCGCGGCACGTGAAATTTCCGGTGCGACGCCAGTGCGCAGATACATTCAAATGATTCACGCTCAATACAATCGTCTTGCCCGGCCTTGGGCCGCGGTTTGCCGGGGTGATGATGCGGCAATGTTCGCCGAAGTAACGAGCGCGCGGCGGATCCAAGCCCGACCACGGCGCTCGAGTTCGTCGCAAACCAGTCCTGGCAGGAAAGCCGGGATCGGTCACCCTAATGTGCGGCGAAGGCCAGCGTCGACACCGCGACCAGCATGTCCTGGACGTGTCAACCCCGGATTTGCCTCGTTGCCGGCGAGCGGATATGCTAGCGGGCCGCGGCTGGGGGACGGTTGGGACGAGTGCGTGAGCGATATCTTCCGCGAGATCGACGAGGAGCTTCGTCGCGACAATCTCTTGGCGCTGTGGTCGCGGTATGGCCGCTACGTCATCGCGGTCGTCGTTCTGGCGCTCGTGGTCGCCGGTGGCATCGCGGCGTGGCGGTCCCACGAACTCGCCGAACGTCATGCACAATCCGCGCGATTTGCCAGTGCCTTGGCGCTGGTACGAGCAGGTAAGACCGGTGATGCCGCGATGGTATTTGCGACGATCGCCAAAGAAGGCGGCGGCTACGCCCAACTCGCCGCGTTCGAGGAAGCGGGCCTGTTGGCCAAGTCCGGCGAGCAGGCAAAGGCGGCGGCCGCCTATCAGCGAATCGCCGAGGACGGCGGCGTCAGCCCCACCTTCCGGGGGCTGGCGACCTTGCTTGCGGCAATGCAGGGGGGCGTGAACGCCGATCCCAAGACAACGATCGCACGGTTGGCGCCGCTGACCGCCGGTCAGAACCCGTGGCGTCCGACGGCGCTAGAGCTTACTGCCGCGGCCGAATTGAAGCTGGGAGACAATAAGGCGGCTCTTGCCGCATATCGGAGCTTGGCCGACGACCTTGCCGCCCCTCGCGATCTGCGCGCTCGCGCTGCGGAGATGGCTGCGGCGCTCGCCCCCTAAATCCGGTTTCGGCTCCGCTATGTCTCGATCAGCCAGTGTCGCCGCGATCGTGCTCGTCTGCCTTGCGGTCAGCGGTTGTAATTTGTTTGCGAGCAAGAAACAGCCGCTTCCGGGCGAGCGCATCTCTGTCCTCAGCCTCGATCGCCAGCTCGAGCCAAACCCGGCGCTGGCCAATACCCGCATCAGCCTGCCGCGACCGGTGGTCAACCGCGACTGGCCGCAGCCGGGCGGTTTCCCAAACCATGCGATGCAGCATCTGGCTTTGCCCGACGTCCTTCACCAGGCGTGGAGGACCAGCGTCGGCGAGGGCTCCTCGCGCTATAGCCAAGTGCTGTCGCAGCCAATCGTCGTCGACGGCCGCATCTATGCGATGGACGGCGGATCCCAAGTCGGCGCTTATGACGCCGCAAACGGCAACCGCATCTGGCAAGTCGACGTGCGACCCTCGGACGGCCGCGGCAGCTCATTTGGCGGGGGCGTCGCGTATTGGAAAGGTAAGCTCTACGTTTCCTCCGGCTATGCCCGGGTTCTGGCACTCGATCCGCAAACCGGCAAGGTGATTTGGAAGACCACTGTCGAGGCTCCCATCCGCAGCGGGCCGACAGTCGCCGACGGCCGGGTTTACGTTGTGACGGTAGAGAACGAACTGGCTGCCCTCGCTGCCGATGACGGGCGTCGGCTATGGAACCATAACGGTATCCCCGAGACCGCATCGCTGGTCGGCGGCGCCAGCCCGGCGGTGGAGGGCGAGGTGGCGGTCGTCGGTTTTTCCTCGGGAGAGATCGACGCGCTGACGGTGGAGAACGGGCGTCCCTTGTGGTCAGACAATCTCGCCTCGGCGCGGCCGGTCGATGCGGTTTCTGCATTGGCCGATATTCGCGGCCGGCCGGTGATTGATCGAGGGCGTGTTTTCGCCGTCAGCCATGCGGGACGGATGGCGGCGATCGACCTGCGCGACGGCGAGCGGGTATGGGAGCAGGAAATCGGATCGAGCCACGGTCCGTGGGTCGCCGGGGACTATGTCTTTGCCGTGTCGAACGACAACGAGCTCGTCTGCCTGACCCGGGATGATGGCAAGGTGCGCTGGCTGCGCCAGCTGCCGAGCTATGAGGACGAGAAGAATAAGGAAGACCCGATCATGTGGGCCGGACCGGTGTTGGGGGGCGACCGGCTGATCGTGCTGTCCTCGGACGGGTGGGCGCTGTCGGTCTCGCCCTATAACGGTAAGCCGCTGGGCCGCGAGCAAATTCCCGGGGACGCTTTTGTCGATCCGGTTATTGCCAACAACACTCTCTACATACTTACCGACAACGG
>DASXMC010000353.1:0-1518 GCA_036495885.1 Allostellaceae bacterium
GCGACAAAGCGGTGCTCATCCTGGAATTTCTTGACGGCCGCCGCCTTCTGATCGGGCAGCACCTCGGCGACGACGTCATCGATGCCGAGCTTGCGTCCGACCGCCTGCGCCGTTGTGCGGCTGTCGCCGGTCAGCATCACGACGCGGATGTGCTCCTCGCGGAGTGCTTTCATAGCGCCAATGGCAGTCTCCTTGATCGGATCGGCAACGGCAATCAGCCCCGCCGCCTTGCCATCAATCGCAATCAGCATCACGCCCTGACCTTCCTGGCGCAGCGCATCGGCGCGGGTCGGGAGATCGCCGGCCTCGATGCCGAGCGAGGCCAACAGCGCCGCGTTGCCGACGGCCACACGCCGGCCGTCGACCAAGCCCGTCACGCCCTTGCCGGGAGCGGTAACGAAGTCGGTGGCGGGCGAGATTTTGAGGCAGCGCGCCTCGGCGCCGGTGACGATCGCCGCGGCGAGCGGATGCTCGCTGCCGAGCTCAAGGCTGGCGGCAAGCTGCAGCAGCTCATCCTCGCCAACGCCGATCGTGGTGACGCCGACCAAGCGTGGCTTACCCTCGGTCAGGGTTCCGGTCTTGTCGACGACCAGCGTGTCAATCTTTTCCATCAATTCGAGCGCTTCGGCGTTCTTGACCAGAACGCCGGCGCCGGCGCCGCGCCCGGTGCCGACCATAATCGACATCGGTGTGGCAAGTCCAAGCGCGCAGGGACAGGCGATGATCAGCACCGCAACCGCGTTGACGAGCGCAAAGCCCATGGCCGGCGCCGGGCCGAGGATCGACCATGCGACAAAAGTGGCAACAGCGATGATGATGACGGAAGGCACGAACCAGGCCGAGATCGTGTCGACCAGCCGCTGGATCGGCGCGCGGGATCGCTGCGCTTCCGCGACCATGGCGACGATTTGGGCCAGCAGCGTATCGCTGCCGACGCGCTCGGCGCGCATGACGAAACTGCCGGTCGTATTGACGGTGGCGCCGGTCACCGTGTCGCCCGGGTTCTTTTCGGCCGGCACCGGCTCGCCGGTGATCATCGATTCATCGACCGCACTGTGGCCGTCGAGCACCACGCCGTCGACCGGCACTTTCTCGCCCGGCCGCACGCGCAGGCGATCACCCGGTACGACCTCTTCAAGGGGGACGTCCTCGTCATTACCGTCGGCGCGCAGCCGCCGGGCGCGCTTGGGCGCCAGATCGAGAAGGGCGCGGATGGCGCTGCTCGTCTGGAAACGCGCGCGCAGCTCGAGCACTTGGCCGAGCAGAACCAGCGTGACGATGACGGCCGCCGCCTCGAAATAGAGCGGGACCTGCCCGTCGGGATTGCGGAACGAGGCGGGAAAGATCCCCGGCGCCAGCGCGGCAACCAGGCTGTAGAGGTAGGCAACGCCGGTGCCCAGCGCGATCAAGGTGAACATATTGAGCCGGCGGTTGACGATCGAGGCCCAGCCCCGCCGGAAGAACGGCCAGCCGCCCCACAGCACCGCCGGCGTGGCAAGGATCAGTTGAAGCCAGACC
>DASXMC010000354.1:0-2302 GCA_036495885.1 Allostellaceae bacterium
GCGTTGGGAGCGGTGCTGATGGGATCGCTGAGCGAAAAATTTGGCCTGCGCTTGCCGCTCGCCATGGGGGCGGTTATTTCGTGCGGCTTCTGGGCATACACCAGGGCCAAACAAAAGCGCATCGCTCAGACCCTGGAAAGCGAGCCGATGCCAGTAATCGCCGGCGCGCTTGCGGAACGGCGGGCGTCGTGATCGACGGGCGGGCAGGCTCGCGTCTCTTTTGCTTTGGTCTCGGCTACAGCGCGCTGGCGCTTGCTCGCGTACTGGCTGTGGCGGGCTGGACCGTGGCCGGCACCAGCCGCAGCGCCAAAACAGCGGCAGAACTGCGAACGCAGGGCTTTGCCGTGACGGTGTTCGATCGCGACCAGCCTCTTGCCGCCGCGGCATTGCACGGTGAGACGCATGTGCTGGTCTCGATCCCGCCGGACGCCGCGGGCGATCCGGTGCTCGACCGCCACGGCGGAGACATCGCGGCCCTGCCCGGCCTCGCCTGGCTCGGCTATCTGTCGACGACCGGAGTTTACGGCGACCGCGACGACGGTTGGGTCGATGAGGGCTCGGCTTTGTTGCCGACGGGCGAGCGCGGACGCCGCCGGGTGATGGCCGAAGAGGGCTGGCGCGCGTTGTGGCGAGAGCGCGGCGTCCCGGTTCATCTCTTTCGTCTCGCCGCGATCTATGGTCCCGGACGCAGCCCGTTTGCGGCGTTGCGGGCTGGGGTTGCCAAGCGCATCGACAAGCCGGGCCAGGTCTTTTCGCGCATCCATGTCGAGGATCTGGCGCGCGTGCTCGCGGCTTCGATCGCGCAGCCGCGGCCCGGAGCCGTCTACAACGTCTGCGACGACGAGGCGGCGCCGCCCGAAGCGGTCGTGGCGTATGCGGCCAAACTCCTCGGCATTGCCGCACCCCCGCTGGTCCCGTTTGACGAAGCGGCGCTGTCGCCGATGGTGCGCAGCTTTTATGACGACAACAAGCGGGTCCGCAACGCGCTGATCAAAAGTGAACTCGGCGTCATCTTGCGCTATCCCGACTACCGCGCGGGCCTCACCGCTATCCTCGCCGCGGAACAAGACCGCGGCTGAATGGCGCTTGCCTGACGAGGAGGCATCCGGCATCGTCGGCGCAAGATAGCGGACCCGATGTGCAACCATGTCCGCATCGGGCCCTTAGGGAGAAGCGCCGATGATCAATAGAACCCGGTCGCAACGAACGGGCTCGCTCGATCCGCCGCCGATAACGGCGGCAGTACGCCGACCAAGACGTGCGATCTCGGTCACGGCAGCCAATTTCGTCAATCCGCCGCGGCGCGGCGACTGCCCACTCGCCGGCGTCCGCCCAGGTGGGGCCAATATGTCAATGAAATCGATCGAGGAGGTCGCATGACCACATACAACGTCCTGATGATGGGCGCATCGTACGGCTCGCTGCTCGCAACCAAGCTCTTGTTCGGCGACCACAAAATCACGCTGGTGTGCCTGCCGGCCGAGGTCGAGGCGTTCAACAGCGAGGGTGCCATCGTGCGCATGCCGATCCGCGGCCGCAACGAGCCGATTGAACTCAACTCGCGCAAATTGCCGGGCCAACTGCGGGCGGCGGGCCCCACTGCAGTAAACCCCGCCGATTATGATCTCGTGGTTCTGGCGATGCAGGAGCCGCAATATCGCTCGCCGGGGGTACGCGAATTGCTCGACGCGGTGGCGCGCGCGCGGGTGCCATGCATGTCGATCATGAACATGCCGCCGCTACCGTATCTGAAGCGCATTCCCGGTTTGGCGACCGATCCGCTGCGCGCGTGCTACACCGACGTCAGCGTATGGAACAATTTCGAACCGGGGCTTCTTACCTTGTGCAGCCCCGACCCCCAGGCGATCCGCCCGCCCGGCGAAAAGATCAACGTCTTGCAGGTGACCCTGCCGACCAATTTCAAGGCGGCGCGCTTTGCCGATGACGGCCCGACCAACATCTTGAAGCAGATGCAAAAAGAGATCGAGGCGGTTCGTTATGACGCAGGCGAAGGCCCGATCGATCTGCCGGTCAAGCTCAAGGTGCACGAGTCGATTTTTGTGCCGCTCGCTAAATGGGCGATGCTGCTGACCGGCAACTATCGTTGCGTGACAAAGGATGGGGCGATCGACATAAAGGACGCAGTCCATCGTGATGTCGCAGCATCGCGCTCGGTTTACGATTGGGTGCGCGAGGTGTCCCGCAAGATCGGCGCCGCGGGCGACGATCTGGTGCCGTTCGAAAAATATGCCGCGGCGGCAAACGATCTGGTGCGGCCGTCTTCGGCGGCGCGCGCCCTGTT
>DASXMC010000355.1:0-5333 GCA_036495885.1 Allostellaceae bacterium
CGCACGGCACCCGCGGGCTCGATCCCGAGCAATTCGGCGTAATAAGACCAGAAGCCGCGCAACGGCACGTCAGTGACCCGGTAGTCGCGGTCTGAAATCACGCCGGCGCCGCCCAGCTCGATGACCGAAGTGCGGTTGGGCTCGGGTCGCGTCGCCCGGTGAACGATCTCGATTGCCTCGCCGTCCTCCATCGAAACAAGGCCGGCCGGCCCGACGAGATTGGATTGCCGCAGCCGGTGACCAGTCATCTCCGGCGGATCGTCGGCATAGCCGAGCACCGTCTGAAACACCTCGAACTCGTCGACGCCGCGCGGCCGGATCTGGCGTATCGCCAGGCTGTTCGAAATCTGCACAAAGACCGAGGACGGGAACACCGAGGTGACGACGAGGTTGAGGTTGTCGTCATGCTCGCGGCGGAACGCGACGAGGTCGGGCTCCTGCAACGACAGATAATCGTTGCGGATTAGGGCGTTGCTGTAGGCTTCGCGCGCGAAATCGGCGCTGTCGCTGTCGGCTTCGGCCCAGGTAATGTTGTGGCGGTGGCGGCTGTCCATCGTCACACCGCCCCTCTGCGTCGAACGGTCGAGACCGAAGGTCAGCAGGAACTCGTGCAGCAGGCTCGCATGGTAGTTGTCGCGGGTGTTTTCGGCATAGAGCTTCCAATTGGCGGCAATGCGCTGGCGGTTGTAGCCGAGTAGCTGCACCGGGCGTGCCAGCAGCCGCTCGATCTGCGCCTTGATCGGTCCGCCGAGAAAGTCATCGAGCGGCTCGGCATCCTCGGCGAGCGTCCCGAAAATGGCGCCGCCGACAGTGCCGACCCGCAATGGCTGCAGACCGTGCGCGGCCATTTCAAAACCCGCGTCGAGCCCGCCCTTGCCGCGAATGCCGCGGCGGAACGGGATCGCCTTGAGGCTTCCGTCGAGCCCGTAGCACCATTGGTGGTAGATGCAGATGTGCTCCTTGGCGTTGCCGGCGAGCTCGCGCCGCACCAGGGCGCCGCGGTGGGCACAGCGGTTGACAAAGGCGCGCACCCCACCTTTTTCGTCGCGGTTGAAGACCACCGGCGTCTCGCCGACGTACGTGGCGCGGAAGTCGCCAGGGTTCGGGATTTCGGCTTCGAGACCGAGGTAGTTCCACACCGGCCCAGCAAAGATCTCTCGCAGCTCGCGCTGGTAAACCTCGGTGTCGTGGTACAGCCGGTAGGGTACCCGGCTGTAGTCGAGCGCCGGCCAGATCTTGTCGCTTACCGTCGTCATCGTCCCGCCTCAAGCGCAGCCGGAAGCGACGGTAATCGATCGGCCATTGTCCGGCAATCATGCCGCGGCCAAAGCGCGTCAGTGGAGCTGCTTGGTTCTGCTAGCAGTTCCGGCTAAAGCGCAGAGAAAACGAAAACTCGCTGAAATTTTCGGCACTGGGCTTTTGCGGGCAAGGCGATGTCATCGAGAGGGAGGCACTCTGACGAGTCTTCGTTTCAGTGGAGCTGCAGCTGGTTGGGGAGCTCGCTGATCGCAGCGTCGATCAACGCCGCCCCGCGCTGCAGGTCGAGTTCGGCGGCGATGACCTTGCGCGCGGCGGCAACGGCGACATCGACCGTGATGCCGCGGATCTCGGCCACTGCTTTTGCCTGCTCCTGGGCGATGCGTTCCTCGGCGAGGTGCTGGCGCCGCCGCACCGCTTCTTCCATCGCGCGCGCCGCTTCCGCGGCGATGCGCTCAGCCTCGGCTTTAGCATGGGCGACGATCTCTTCGGCTTCGGCCGCCGCCTCGCGCTCGCGGACGCGAAGTGCCGCCAGAGTGCGCTCCGCCTCCTCGCGCAGACTCCGTGCGGCGTCGAGTTCCTCGCGGATGCGGGCAGCGCGGGCGTCGAGCCCGCCGATCAGGTAACGCTTCGCCGGCCGCCACAAAAGCGCGACAAAGATCAATACGGCGATCGCGAACCAGAATTCGGCATCATGGATAACGCCCATCAGCCGGCGCGCTCCTCGATGACGCGGTCGACTGCCGCCGCCATGTCGGGCTGCGGAGGCGAGGCGCCGATCAGCCGTGTGGCAATCGAGCCCGCGACATCGGCCGCAACCGAGCGGATCTCGCTGAGAGCGCGTTCCTTTGCTGAGGCGATGTCGCGTTCGGCTGCCCCGGTGCGCTCGACCAGAACCGCGGTCAACTCGCGCTGGCGCTCGGCCGCTGCCGCAGCAAGCCGTTCGCTGGTCTCACGGATTGTCGCCTGGGCCTCTTGCCGCGCTGCCGCGCGCGCGCTTTCGTAAGCGGCGACGACGGCCTCCGCTTCCCGGCGCAATTGGGCCGCGCGTTCGAGATCCTCCTCGCGCCGCCGGCGCCGCGCCTCGAGTGCGACCGCCACCCGCGGCAACCCGATCCTCGACATCAACAGATAGAGGACAAAAAAGCTGATCGCCAGCCAGACGAGCTGGGGCGCGAAAGTCGCGACATCGAGCTGCGGCATCGCGGCGGCCCGAGCTTAGAACACAAACAAGATCAAGAACGCGATCGCCAGACCGAAGAGCCCGGTAGCCTCGGCCAGTGCAAAGCCGAGAAACGCGAAGGGCTGCACCTGGCCCTGCGCGGCCGGGTTGCGGGCGAGCGAGCTAATCAGCGAGGCAAAGACGTTGCCGATACCGATGCCCGCGCCGACAAGGGCAATGCAGGCGAGGCCGGCGCCGATCAATTTGGCCGAAGCAACATCCATTTCGGTCTTCCTGTCTTTGGTGGTGTGTTCGAGGGGTGATCGCTGCAGTTGGGCGACCCTTTAGTGCATATGGATCGCGTCGTTCAAGTAAAGGCAGCTCAGGATCGCGAAAACATAGGCCTGCAATACCGCGACCAGCAATTCGAGGGCGAGCAGCACGACGTCGATCGCGATCGGAAAAATCGCAAACACCCCGATCAGGGCGGCGAACCCGGCAAAGATGCCGAGCATCGTATGCCCCGCCAGCATATTGGCGAAAAGCCGGATCGAGAGCGTGAACGGGCGGATGAAGTAAGATATCACCTCGATCGGCACCAGGATGACGAGCAGCAGCTTCGGCACACCTTCGGGGGCGAAGAATCGCAGGAAATGCAGGCCGTGCCGGATAAAGCCGATGATTGTGACGCCGATAAACACCACCGCCGCCATCGCGAAGGTGACGACGATTTGGCCGGTCACGCTAAAGGCCCAGGGGATCAGACCCAGCAAATTGGCGAACAAAATAAACGTGAACAAAGTGAAGATAAACGGGAAATACGGCATGCCCTCATGGCCGACATTGCTCTCGACCATGTCGGCGACAAATTCGTAGCTCATTTCCGCCAAGGACTGCAGGCGCCCCGGCACCAGCGCCGCCCGCCGGGTGCCGTAGACGATGATCCCGGTGATCAAACACACAACGATCGCCATCATCAGCGCCGCGTTGGTGAACGAGATGTTGAGGCGGCCGATCCGCAGCGGCAGAATGGTTTCAACGGTGAATTGCGCCAGCGGGTGAAGCGCGATCGTCACATCAGCACTCCTCGTCGTCCCAATTGCGCTTTTGCGGAGGGGCACCGGCATGCTGCGGAGGGGGCCGGCGAAAGCCTACCGCCCCGCCTGTTCCGGTCACCGCGCGATAGACATTGAGCATACCGGCGGCGATCCCGAGAAAGAACATCACCAGCATCACCCAAGGCCGCGTCCCGAGCCAGCGGTCGATCGCCCATCCGACCGCGACCGACACGACCACCGCGGTCACCAGCTCGACCCCGATGCGAAGACCGAGTGCCAGGCCTTGCTGAAGGCCCGGAGTGCCGCCGGATTTTTGCGCAGGGTTGCGCCCCACTCGCGCGTTTGCCTGCGCCTCGTCGATCCGTTCGCCGAGCCGTGCCAGCGGGTCTGATGGCGGTTCTTCGCTCATTGCGGCAAGCGCAGCCATTGCTGTCCGTCACGACGGCAATCCCGCCCGATCGCGGCGCACGATAAAGAGGCGTCTTTCGCCTGTCAACAGCGCGGCATGGTTGCGGGCCATCGCCAATCCACGCGTTTTCAATGGCATAGCATAGAGTCCGGGTAGCGGTGGCAGCCCGTGGGTCAGGCAGACTGTCGCAGTCGCACGGCGCGGGCTAGATCGACCGAAACCAGCTGGGAAACACCGCGCTCCGCCATCGTCACACCAAACAGCCGGTCGGCCCGCGCCATTGTGATGCGATGGTGCGTGATCAGCAAAAACCGTATGCCGGTGGTGTCGGCAATCTCGGCGACAAGGCTGCACAAGCGATCGACATTGGCGTCGTCGAGCGGTGCATCGACCTCGTCTAGCACGCAGATCGGTGCTGGTTTTGTCAAAAACACCGCAAACAGCAACGCAAGAGCGGTCAGCGCCTGCTCGCCCCCAGACAACAGCGACAGGCTCTGCAGCCGTTTTCCGGTCGGGCTCGCCATGATTTCGAGGCCGGCGGTCAACGGGTCGCCATCATCGGTCAGCGCCAGTTCGGCTTTGCCGCCGCCGAACAGCCGCGCAAACAGAATGCCGAAATCGCGGTTGACGCGTTCAAAGGCCGCTGCGAGCAATTCGCGGCCCTGACGGTCGAGTGCTTGCGCCCCGGCGCGCAGTTTCGCAATCGCCTCTGTCAGATCGGCGCGCTCATGCTCGAGGTCTTCGACTTCAGCCTCGATTTCGGCCGCTTCGCCTTCGGCCATCAGATTGACCGGGCCGATTTGGGCGCGGTCCTGCCTCAGCCGGTCGAGCCGCGCGGCACCCGCGGCGGCATCGGGCACGTTCTCTCCCTCGGCGAGGCCGGCGAGTTGTTGCAGCTCCGCGGGCGTGGCCCCGATGCGCTCGCCGATATCCCGAACGAGCGCAGTGTGGGTTTCTGCCGCCGCGGCCGCTTGCTCGTCGAGCCGGGCTCGGCGCTCGCGCGCTTCGGCCAAGAGCTGGTCTGCGCCACGCGCGCGTTCGGTCGCCTCGCGCCATCGGGTTTCGCCGACGGCGAGCCGATCGGCCGCAGCCCCGGCGCTGTGCGCGGCAGCAGCGATATTTGCCGCGAGCGCCTCGCTTTCGCCGGCAATCGCCGCCGGGCGGCCGATGAGTGCTTCGATCTCCTCTTCGAGGCTGCGACGCCGTTGGTCGAGCGTCAGGCCCTGCGCTGCCGCACCCTCGCGGCGTTTGCCCCAGTTGCGCTGTTCGAGATCGATCGCAGCGAGGCGTTCGCGGCGCATCTCTCCTTCCCGCCGCAACTGCCCGATCGCCGCGCGCGCGTCCGCCTCGTCGCGGCGAGCCGCGGATGCGGCGTCCCGCGCCACGGCAAGCACAGCGGCAGCCGGCCCGGCTTGCGGCAGCCGGGTAAGCTGGCGTTCGGTCTCCT
>DASXMC010000356.1:0-2129 GCA_036495885.1 Allostellaceae bacterium
GCGTCGCCGCGAGCGAGGAATCGGTCGAAGCCGCGGCCCGCCTCGGCGCCCATATGGTAATGTTCTCCGACCGGCCATGGCCGATGCGGTTGCCGGCGATCGAGCGCAATCGGGAATTTCACCGCAAATTCCACGGCCGCCCCGCGCCGACGATGATGATCACCGATTTCTGCATCTGCGATCAGGATCTGACGCTGGCCGAGCAGCACGCCAGCAAATACATGGGCAAGTTCGTCGAAAGTAACTTTCACCATTACGAATTTCTGGGGGAACATTTCACGACCGTTAAAGGCTACGACGCCTATGCGCAAAAGGCTGAGATCGCGCGCAAAGGCGGATTGGAGGGTGCAGTCGCCGGGTTCATGCAGGCGGCGATCTGGGGCACTCCCGAGCGCATTTTGCGCGAACTCGAAGCGCGGCGCAGCGTGCTCGGCGAATTCGAGCTAAACGTCGCGTTCCGGTTCGGCGGAGTGCCGTTCGAAATCGCCGAGCGCGGGCTCAAAATGTTTGCCAAGGAGGTTCTGCCGGTCCTCAAGAGCTGGCGGACGGAAAACGCAGCGCTCGCGGCCGAATAGAGGAAACCCCGATGATCACCAAATTCGACAGCTCGTATTACGGCACCGCCGACATGGAGAACCTCGGCTATACCGGCACGCCAATCAACGACCGCCGCTATTCGAAAGAGGAGCTGGCGAAGGCGATGCACAAGGTCGTGGCTTACGCCAATTGCATGGACGAGCGCGGCTACAACACCTTCTGGATGGCCGAGCATCATTTCCAGCCCGAAGGCACGGAATTGATCCCGAACCTCCTGATGATGGCGACGCATTTGTGCGGCGTTACCAAGAACCTCAAGATCGGCTGCGGCTTCAACATTGTACCGATGTGGCACCCGCTGCGCCTTGCCGAAGACTATGCGATGGCCGACATCCTGACCGAAGGACGGGTGATCTTCGGCGTCGGTCGCGGCTATCATACCCGCGAGGTCGAAACCTTCGGCTCGCCACTAATGGACCAGACTGCCAACCGCGAGATGTTCGAGGAAGGTGTCGAGGTCCTGTTCAAGGCATTTGAGGGCAAGCCGTTCTCGCATGAGGGCAAATACTACACGATCCCGCCGAGGGTACCCTATCGCGGCTACACGCTGAAGGAGATCACGCTGGTGCCCGCACCCGAGCGGCTGCCGGTAGAATGCTGGCAGCCGATCCAGAGCGGTTCGGAGCGCGCCTTTAATTTCATGGCGAAGTACGGCATCAGCGGTGTGATCGGCGGCGGCTCGGCCGAAGGCGGTGCGGTGGAGCGGCACATGCTCGGCTTCCAGGCGGCCTATGCCCGGCGCGGCGTCAAACTCGAATTGGGCGAGCGGCTGGCGCTCGGCTACCAGTTCCATATCGCCTCGAACCGCGAGCAGGCGATCCGCGAAGCCGCCCCGCATTACGAAGAGAACATGAAGATGTTCGGCGAACTGCGCCTGGTGCGGGCGCTCACCGACGAACAGATCGCCGCGATGCGCGACCCGAGGCTGGCGGCGACGACGAAATTGCCGCGGATCGAGGACGCGGTCAAAGCCGGCGGCTTTCTGGCCGGTCGGCCGGAGGACATCGTCGAGCAGCTTAAAGCCGTCGAGAAGCGCTATCCCGGCCTCGATCGGGTCATTTGCGCCACCCCGCTCGGCACTCCACTTAATGTCCAGCTCGAAGACCTCGACCGCTTCGCCAAGGAAGTGATGCCGGCGTTTCGCGATGGCGGGCTGGCGTCGCGGGTGGCCGCCGAGTAGCGCGGGCCCGCTCGCGGCGGGACCAACAACAGGCTTCGAAGAAGGGGGGAGGGGCGATGGCGCAGATTGGGGACGCAACGGGCGAATACCGCGGCCTTGCCTACCGCAATGACGCCGAACTGAAGGCATGGCTTGAAAAGCGTCCGCGAGAAGCAGCACTCGAGCCGGATTTGCCGATCATTGACCCGCATCATCACTTTTGGGACACGCCGCAGCGCGGCGGTTATCTCTTGCCGGAGCTGTTGGAAGACATCGGCGCCAATTCTGGTGCGGCGAAGGCTCACAACATTGTCGCCACCGTGTTTCTCGAATGCCGCTCGATGTACCGCAGGGCCGGTCCGCCGGAAATGGC
>DASXMC010000357.1:0-2175 GCA_036495885.1 Allostellaceae bacterium
TTCGACCGCTTCCACTCCTACCGGCCGGCCTTTGCGATTTTTGAGGCGATGCTCGCCCTCACCTGCCTGCTGCTGGCGCCGCTCGGGCGCTACCCGTACCCGGCGCGCAAGCAGGTTGTAGAGACGCCGATGCAGACCGCCTCGGTATAGCGCGAGGGCTTGTGGCGATCGCGCCCGCCAGCGCCAGAGTTCGCGATAAGGCGGCCTTCGACCCGCTCTCCCACGACAATCGGCGGTGCCCATCGATCGCCATGCGGTTGTTCGCGAGAGTTTGCGCTACTGGCCGACTCCAAACAACCGTATGTCGCTTCGGCGCCGGCCGGGGTCGGACGAGTGGCGCTTGCATCTGGAGGGCCCGCCGGATTGCCCGCCGCCAATGACGGCTCTCTGAGGGCAGATCTCGTCGTCTCGGACTGCTATCCCTGATTAGCTCGATCCAGCGACCGTTTTCAGCCTTGCGAGATAGGCGCGAACGCGAGCGGCATTGACACCGAAATCGCTGCGCCCATGGCGGGAGGCAGAACGCATGTCAACGCGGCTCCCCGACCCAGAGGCAGTCACACGTAGCACGATATCGTCGGTAAATCCCATCCAGAAGCTCCGCTGGTCGGCCTCGATTCGGTCTTTAGCGGGGTCGGTCGTGACGATAGTCCAGTCCATCTCCTTCGCCGTAGCCAGCGCCAACGCAAAAGCCTTATCGGGGCCGAGAGTTAGGAACACCGGGGCGATATCGGGATAGTCTTGTTTTTGCAGTGCCGCAGTCTTTGCACCAGCGTAGGTCGAGGGATTGCTGTGCTCGGCCTCGCGCAACGGCACTAGGGCGACGAAGGCCGGCGGATTATGAGTGTCCGTCGTGATGTCATCGATCGGCGGGACACTGCGGGCCAGGGTTCGGTAGTGCCATGGCACATAGGCGACGAGACCGCCGGCGACCAGCGCGGCGAGCGCTATCGCGTCACCGAACGCCCCGATCGCCCTCCGCGCGAACAACAGCAAGAGAGCCGAAACGATGGCGGCCGCAAGCCCGACGTAAGCCGCGTATGGCATTAGGGTCAGCAGCGAGAAGCTGTATCCCCACCAGCCGACGCGCCAGCCGAACGGCGCGAGCGAAAGCAGCAGGACGGCGATCACCGCCAGAAGTAGGGCAAGATACAATCCCAGACGCAGTACGCGCTGCCGAGCAGGACCGGTTGACGGTGGTACAATCGTCATGGCTGCCCTCCTTGCAGTCTACCGCCGCGGCATCGTAGCACACAGGCTCATGATGACGAGCCAAGACGGCGGCAGCTCAGCTTGAGCATAGCGAGAAATCTGCTTCGGCGTGCTCTCCGTAGGAAAATCGCCCTATGGTCCTGCCCAAGGCCGTGCGGGATTTGGCCGAGTTGGCGGAGGGGGCTGGTCCAGGTGCGCGCCTGGGTCAAACAACCTTTCCACATCGTCAAGAGCCGGTTCCGGCACAAGAGAGTGCGCGATCGCGGGTTGGTCAAGAACACCGCGCAGCTGGTCACGCTATTCGCTATGACCAATCTGGTGATTGTCAAGAAGACCGTATCCGTAACCGGATTATGTCTTGCCACTTAAGCGCAGAAACTCTCGCTCCATTGCGTTCACCTGATCGAGGTAGGTCGCAACATCGTGTTCGCCGCAGCGTTCGCCGGTGACGAGGTGGAAGCCGCGGCGCGCAAAGGCCGTGGCCGAGGCCGCACCACAGAGATGGATGATTGCAGCGAGTTCCTGATTCTGTCGGTTGGGGATCACCTTTCGTACCCGTGCAAGAACCGCCGCGACGTTGTGGTCAAGATACGCCGCTATAAGCTCGATCGCGTGGCGCGGCAGGACGCGGATATAAAGTCCAGTAAACCAGCAGCCCTCCTCGACGACAGTGTGTTGGCGGATGCAATATTGTCGCGCTTCAGCAAAGGCCGCGTTCGTTATCTGATACATGCCGACCGCGCTCCAGGCCGGTTCATAAATGGCGAAGGGGCTCCAGGTCAGGCGCCAGCGCCAATAGGTTCTCGCTATCGGATTACCTGCGCTTTCGACCTGCGCCAGGGCGGCGAGCAGTTCGGGTGTGATCGTGGGGGTGGCAAATTCGCGGAATAGCGGTCCATATTCCTGCCAAGTCTGAGCGGGGGTCTTGTTCAATGCGCCGCTCAAGGGAAAGAGAATCTCGGT
>DASXMC010000358.1:0-2898 GCA_036495885.1 Allostellaceae bacterium
CGAGCAGCGCAGCCTGTCCGGGCGCATGCCGCGCCGCTATGCTTCGATCAAAGACGCTTTTCGCCGGATGCAGGAGGAAAACCAGCATCTGTCGCCGGAGCAGGCGCTTCACCTGACCCAGCACGGTGTGAACCAGAACGAAGACGGCTCCTACAGCTGGAAATTCGACAATTACGTTCGCGCAGAGCCCCCCTACGATATGACGCAAGCCGAAGTTCAGGAATTATGGAACCGCATCGTCTGCCCAACCCTGCTGGTCTACGGCAGAGAAAGCTGGGCCTCAAACCCGCTCGACGACGGACGGATAAGCTTCTTCAAACACGCCCAGGTCGTCACCTTTGAGAATGCCGGGCATTGGGTTCACCACGATCGCCTCGACGCCTTTCTCGAGCAGGTCCGCAGGTTTTTGTAAGGACGGCCGCGGCGCCTACGGTCGCTACCCAACCCATCCGTTCAGCGGGTGTGCGCCGATCACGAGGTTGAACCGAAGATCGGAAAGATCACTCGGTCGCCGGGTTTGATGCCCAGGCGCGCGGCGATGCCGCCATTGAGTTCGATGACGGCGCGCACCGGCGCCGCCGCGGCGATGATTGCCGTGGATAGTGGCACCGCGCGCTCGTGAATGTTGACGATGCGTCCTCCTTGGTCGACGAACAGCATGTCGAGGGGGATCAATGTGTTTTTCATCCACATCGTCGCCTTCGTCGGCTGCCTGAAATCGAACAGCATCCCCGCATCCGGCGCCAGCTGTTCTCTGAACATCAGGCCTTGCTCCATTTGCGCCGGCGTTTCCGCCAGTTCGACATGGAAGTGGTGAGAGCCGCTTGCACTGACGATCGTCAGTTCCCGCGTAGGGTACTGCGAGGTTTGAACCTCGCCGCCCGCCGCAACAACCACGGCTGGAAGGAGCAGAAAAGCCAGCACAAAGACAGCGCGACGAGCAAGGACGACAGGCAATTGGGCGATCCCCCGCATAAATGGCGTCGACCAGAAACAGCAGCGAACTGGCAAATCACTGAAGATGGCCCAGCCTCGGCGACACCCGTTCCCGGGGCCGCCGGCTTGTGAAGCGAAGCTGCCGTCGCTAGGTTGGCCCGGCGAGCCGATCATGCACGAAACCGTTCTTACCGTCTTCACCATTACGGCGATGCTCGGGCTCGTGAGCTTTCTGCCCCCGCTGGCCGAACGGTTCTCGATTCCCTACACGATTTTGCTGGCACTGGTTGGGATCGCGATCGGCATCGCGACCCACATCCCCAAGGCCTATCTGCACGGGGGCGTGGTCCACGACATCATCATAACGCTGCGCCATTTCGGGCTCAGCGCCGAATCCCTGCTTTACATCTTCCTGCCCGCACTGTTGTTCGAAGCCGCTCTCAACGTCGATGTGCGCCAGCTCGGCGACGAGGTCGCCCCGGTGCTGCTGCTCGCCGTCGTCGGGGTCGTGGTCTGCACTCTTGTGGTCGGTTTTGCGTTGTGGCCGATCGCACCCGTCGGCGTCCTCGCCTGCATCGTCCTCGGCGCCATTATCGCCACCACCGATCCCAGCGCGGTTGTCGCGATCTTTCGCGACATCGGCGCGCCGCGCCGGCTGTCAACTCTGGTCCAGGGCGAAAGCCTGTTCAACGATGCGGCGGCCATCGCGATCTACTCGCTGGCCGTCGCCATTTTGACCGGGACGCGGCCGGTACATCCCGGGGACGGGGTGCTGATCTTTTTGCGGCAGTTTGGCGGCGGAATTGCGGTCGGAGGTATTACCGGCTGGCTAACAGCGCTATCGATGCCTATCCTGCGCTCGAGCCGACTCGCCGAGGCGACACTGACGATCGGCTTCGCCTATGCGATCTACATCATTTGCGACCATTACCTGCGGGTCTCAGGCGTCGTTGCCGTCGCCGCCGCCGCCCTTGCGGTCAGCGCCGAGGGCCGCCGCCGTTTGGCCCCATCGAATTTCGAGAGCCTGGTTACGACCTGGGAGCAGCTGGCGTTCTGGGCGAGCTCGCTGATCTTCTTGTTCGCCGCGATGCACACGCCGGAACTCCTGGTCCGCGCGCGGTGGAGCGATTTGGCCTTGCTTGGCGCATTGATCGGCGCGGCGTTGCTCGCTCGGGCCGTCACACTCTACGGCCTGATTCCGGTCCTGAGCTTGACCCGCATCGCTCAACCGATCGGCGGCGGTTACAAGCTGTTCATGCTGTGGGGCGGGATGCGGGGTGCGGTGTCGCTGGCCCTCGCACTCGCCGTCACCGAGCAGAGTTCGGTGCCGCCCGAGGTGCGCCAATTCATCGGCGTCCTCGCGACCGGCTTTGTATTGTTCACGCTGCTGGTGACCGCGCCGACGATGCGGCCACTGATGCGACTTCTCCGACTGAACGATGCGCCGCCCGCCGAGATCGCGTTGCGCGACCGGGTTATCGGGCTATCACTCGTGTCAGTCCAGGAGCAGGTGGAGGAAGTCGCCCAACAGCGCGAAATCCCGCCTGACGTCGTCGCCCAAGTTACCGCAGCCTACCAGATTCGCCTCTGCAGCCCGGCGGACATCGCCGAGGAAAACGCGCAACTGCCGGCCGAGCTTCGCATCCGGGCAGCGCTGTTGGTGCTCGCCGACCGTGAGCAGGAGTTTTGCCTCGAATCTTTCGAGGGGCAGACCGTATCGCGGCATGTCGCAGCGGTCTTGCTCACCCATGCCGCTCGGCTGCGCGACGGGGCGCGCAACGGCATCGAGGGTTATCAACAGGCCGCGGCCCGACTGCGGCGATTTGGCCTGGGGTTTCATCTCGCCTTGATATTGCACCGACGTCTCGGCATTGCCGGTCCGTTGGCGCGCGAGCTTGCCGACCGTTTCGAGGTCCAGCTTGCCGCTCGCATCGTCCTGAAGGATCTGAGCAGGTTCAATCG
>DASXMC010000359.1:0-4980 GCA_036495885.1 Allostellaceae bacterium
GAACGGCCTGAGTTTGGCTAGAAGGAACCCGGTATTAGGCTCGTTGGCGGAGTCGAGGAGCGAGAAGCCGATGACGGCGAAGGTGTCCTGCACCTGCGGCATCGACTTCAGGATCTGCTCCACCTTGCGCACCGCTGCGCCGGTGCGCGCCACCGAGGCGCCATCGGGCAGCTGGACGTTGATAAAGAACGCACCCTGATCCTCCTCAGGCAGAAAGCTCGTTGGCGTGACTCGGGCGAGCGACACGATGCCTGCCGCGCATGCGCCGATGAGCAACACCGACAGGAGGCTGACGCGCACGAGGCGTACGACGATCGCGGCGTAGCCGTCGCGCAGATAGTCGATGCCGCGCAGTACGATCGCCATCAGTCCGCGCTTTTTCCCTTGGTGGCGCAGAAAGATCGCGCACAGCGCCGGGGACAGGGTTAGCGCGTTTAGCGCCGAGATCAGCGTCGAAACGCTGATCGTCACTGCGAACTGGCGGAACAGCTGCCCCGAGATGCCGGGAATGAAGGCTACCGGCACGAAGACTGAAAGCAGCACCAGCGTGATCGCGACGATCGGAGCGGTGATCTGCGTCATCGCCTTGAGCGTGGCCTCGGCGGGGCTCAGCTCGGGTTCTTCTTCGAGGACGCGCTCGACGTTCTCGACCACGACGATGGCGTCGTCGACGACGATTCCGATCGCCAGCACCATCGCCAGCAGCGATACCGTATTGGCGGAGTACCCCAGCGCCAGTAAGACCGCGAAAGTGCCGATCAGGCTGACGGGCACGGCGACCGCGGGAATGATCGTAGCCCGCAGATTACCGAGGAACAGGAAAACGACGACGATGACAAGGACGAATGCTTCGGCCAGCGTCTGCAGCACCTCGCGGATGGTGTCGTTGACGAAGACGGTGGAGTCGTAGACGACGCGAGCCTTAAGCCCGGGCGGAAAGCGCTGGCTCAGCCGCTCAAGCGTGCTGGTGACGGTATTCGCCGTCTGCACCGCGTTGGCGTCGGGGGCGAGGTAGAGCGCGACGCCGACCGCCGTCTGGCCGTTGCTGCGGGTCTCGGTATCCTCGTTCTGCGCGCCCAGTTCGACCCGGGCGACGTCGCTCAGGTGCAGGACCGAGCCGTCGGAATTGGCGCGCAACACGATCTTGCCGAACTCCTCCGGCGTAGTCAGCGTCCCCTGCGTCTGCACATTCAGCTGGAATTGCTGGTCATCGCTGACCGGACGCGCGCCGATACGGCCGACCGGCGCTTGCACGTTCTGCGCCTGGATTGCGTTGATGATGTCCGAGGGCGCCAACTTGAGGTTCGTCATCTTCTGCGTGTCGAACCAGATGCGCATCGAATAGTTGAGCTTGCCGAAAAGCAGCGCCTGTCCGACGCCGGGCACGCGCGACAATTCGTCGAGCACGTTGAGCGTCGCATAGCTGGTGATAAAGACGGGGCTCAGCTTGCCGTCATCGCTGTAGAGGTTGAGGAACTGCAGAATCGCCGCCGACCGCTTGATGACGGTCAGCCCCTGCGCTTGCACAGCCTGGGGAAGCTGCGGCAGCGCGGTCTGGACGCGATTGTTTACGTTGACCGTGTCGACATCGGGATTGGTGCCGACGTCGAAACTGACGGTAAGGTTGTAGCTGCCATCGTTGCCGCTCGTCGACTTCATGTAGATCATCTTGTCGACGCCGACGATCTGCGCCTCGAGCGGCTGCGCCACCGCCGCCTCGACAACCGCGGCGGAAGCGCCGGGATAGGTTGCGGTGACCTGCACGCGGGGCGGCACGATGTCGGGGAACTGTGCGACGGGGATGCGCGTCAACGCGATCGCGCCGGCAATGGTAATGACGACCGCAATGACAATGGCCAGCCGCGGCCGCCGAATGAAGGTGGCGGAGATCATCGGGAGTTCGCCTCAGCCGCCTGGTGCCGGATTCGCTGCGGTCTCGGCCGGTGCTGGCGAGACGGGCTGACCCGGGCGAATGCGCTGGATCCCCTCGACGATGACACGGTCGCCTTCGGCGAGGCCGCTGGTCACGGCGACGCTGGTCGGCAGAGCCGGGCCGAGCTTCACCCGGCGTTGTTGCGCCTTGTTGTCGGTATCAACGACATAGACGTAATTGCCGCCCTGGTCCAAAAGGACGGCCGCGCGTGGAACCGTCACCGCCTCGATCTGCTCGGAGTCCTCCAGGACAACGGTAACAAACTCGCCGTCGACCAACTCGCGAGTCGCGCGGGCCTTGGCGCCGGAGACCTGCGGATTCGACACTGCGCCGCGCAGCGTGATCGTGTCGGTATTGGTAGCGACGGTGTTATCGATGAAATCGAGGGTGCCTGTCTGACCGTACAACCGGTTGCCGGGCAGCCGGATTTTTATCACCGCAGCGTCCGGGTTCTCGGCGGCGCTATCGCGCAGCGCAATGGCGGTGCGCGACGGGATCGAAAAGACGACGTACATCGGGTCCTGGCTGACAATGGTGGTCAGCACGCCGGAGTTCGGCGTGACGTAATTGCCGATCGTGACAGCCGTGCGGCCGATCTTGCCGTCGATCGGCGCCCGAATTTCGGTGTATCCGAGATTGATCTGCGATTGCTGAAGTTGCGCTTCGGCGCCGAGAATTTGCGCCTTCAGGGCATCGTCGGCGGCGACGGCGGTATCGACGTTGGATTGCTGCCCTGCCACTGTATTGAGTAGCGTCCGGGCACGGTACAACGTGACGTCGGCATTTTTGAGTTGGGCTTGGAACTGCGCAATGGCTGCCTGTTTGGCTTGGACGTCGGCGGTAAATGGCCCCTGTTCGAGGCGATAGAGCAGATCGCCCTTTTTGACCTCGGCGCCTTCGGTGAACAAGCGCTGATCGAGGTCGGCGTCGACGTGGGCGACGATGTTGACCCGGTCCGTCGCTTGGATGCGGCCGACATACTCACTCGATTGCGTTACCGGCTTGCGCACCGCGGTGAGGACGCCGACGGCGGGCGGCTTTGCCGGCGCTTGCTGGGCGAGTGCGGATGCGCCGTGTGCCATGACTATGGCAAGGCATGCTATGACAAGGCGATACATACGTGTTGTCTCTTCTAACCCCGTTTCAGGCATGGTATTGCAACGGTACGGTTTAGTTTATCACGTCTTCGTCAGAATCCACAAGAGGACACAGTGCAATCGGTCGAAACCGGTTTCCCAATCGGCCGGAGCTTGGGACGAGGCGGTCGGCCCACCCGCGCGGAG
This sequence comes from Allostellaceae bacterium, assembly GCA_036495885.1. Classification (GTDB taxonomy): domain Bacteria; phylum Pseudomonadota; class Alphaproteobacteria; order ATCC43930; family CGMCC-115725; genus AP-15. The sequence continues at coordinate 3,217 of DASXMC010000359.1, forward strand.
GCGCAGCGGCGTCAGGAGCAGCTGATCGAGATCGCCGGCGTCATGTTTATGAGGTTGGGTTTCGACGGCACCTCGATCGATGCCCTGGCAGAGGCCGCGGGCATGTCCAAACGCACTGTCTATGCGCACTACCGCGACAAGAGCGAGTTGTTCAGCGCCGTGCTGCGCAGCCTGATCGACCGCTGGTTGGTTCCGATCAACCAGTTCCAGGTGGGAAGCAGCGGTCTCGAGCCGACGCTGATGGAGATCGGGCGGCATCTCCTTACCAGCGCCTTGGCGCCGCAAGCGGTCAGCCTTTACCGTATCATCATAGGCGAATCCGAACGCCGGCCCGAATTCGGGCGGTTGGCGAATGCGGAAGGGCGGCAGCCGGCCATCCGCGCCATAGCGGCGGTATTGAGGTGCCACGCGACCAGGCTGCGAAGGGATGATTTCGAGCGCGCGGCGGACCAGTTTATGAGCCTTGTCATCGACAACAGTCTCCGGCTCGCGACGCTCGGCATCGGTCCCGGTCCTGATGACATTGAAAATTGCGTCGGCGTTGCCGTCGAGCTGTTTCTCAACGGCGCGTGCCGCAGTTGAATAGGTTGACGCCCGACACCCTCCGAAATATCAAGGACAACGCGGCGACGGCCCGGTCCACTGGCCCTGCGTCCCGGCATCAACCCATCGCGATGATTTTCGGCGCGTTGATGCTAGCCTGACTTCGCCGATTGGGCCGCAGTTTCGAGAATTTTCGCGGATCAGAGCACGGTAGGACAAGGGCTTGGCTGAGCCCGAACCGGCGAAAATGGCTGTAGTGCCGACCAAGCCTATTCCCATGGCCGCGGGCATGCGGATAGTGGGCGGCCATCATGTTCCTGCGTTCGAAGATTCGCCGGAAGGATGGCAAGGAGCACCGCAACTGGAGCGTGGTGGAGAACCGGCGCGTCAGTGGTGGGCGGGTTGTGCAGCGCCACGTTTTGTATCTGGGTGAGATCAACTCGACCCAGGAACTGGCGTGGCGGCGCTCGATCGAGGTGATGGAAGCCGGAACGGCGCAGCCGCGGACGTTGTCGCTGTTTCCAGAGGATCGCTGCGAAGGGCTGCTGCCGGATGCGTCGATCGTCCGGCTGAAACTGTCGCAGGTGCGGTTGCGGCGGCCGCGGCAATGGGGTGCCTGCTGGCTGGCGCTGGAACTGTGGCGTGAGCTGGGCCTCGACCGGTTTTGGGCGGAACGGCTGGGACCGAGCCGCAAAGGCACGCGCTGGGACCAGGTGCTGTTCGTGCTGGTGGCCTACCGGCTATTGGCGCCGGGCAGTGAATGGCGGCTGCACCGGGAATGGTTCGAACGCAGCGCGCTGGCCGATTTGCTGGGCGAGGACGCTGGGATGGCGGAGAGCCACAAGCTCTATCGCTGTCACGACCGGCTGCTCGAGCACAAGCAGGCGGTGTTCGAGCATCTGATCGGCCGCTGGCGCGACCTGTTCAACGTCTCGTTCGATGTGCTGCTCTATGACCTGACCAGCACCTATTTCGAGAGCGATCCGCCGTTTCCGGAAGGCGACAAGCGTCGCCATGGCTACTCGCGCGATCACCGCAGCGACTGTGTCCAGGTGATCATCGCGCTGGTGGTGACGCCGCAAGGGCTGCCGCTCGCCTACGAGGTGCTGCCCGGCAACACCGCAGACAATACGACGCTGCGCGGCTTTCTCGATCGCATCGAGCGGCAGTACGGCAAGGCGCGCCGGATCTGGGTAATGGACCGGGGCGTGCCGACCGAAG
>DASXMC010000360.1:0-4957 GCA_036495885.1 Allostellaceae bacterium
CGCAGCGCCCGGCTCACCATGTCGCTGATCGTCGTTCCTTCGGCCGCCGCCCGCGCCCGGACCGCGTCCACCAGGCTGGGCGGAAGCTTGAACGTCACCGCCGTCGCCGCCGCGACAACCGGCACCGGTCGGCCGATCAACAGGGCCTCCTCGATGTATCGGTAGGCCTGACGGCGCGACATTGCGAACTGGCGCGACATTGACAAGGCAGCCTCCCCCACGCTCTGCCCACGCGCGAGCAACCTGTGGGCGGCATTGAGACGTTCCGCCTTCTGCGCATCGGTCGACCGCGCCATCTGTCATAGGTATATTACCTTTTGAGGCGCAAATCAAGTACACAACGGGAACGATCAAGCGCGATCACGCGATCAAAGCAGAAGTTACCTTTTGCGTTCGGGGCGTGGTCAGCCCGCTCCTTGCAAACCTGTTCCTGCACTATGCGTTCGACGCGTGGATGTCGCGAAACTATCCGCACATTCCGTTCGAGAGGTACGCGGACGATGCCATTTGTCACTGCAATAGCGCCGAAGAGGCGCGGGCGCTATGGCGTGCGTTACAGGATCGCTTTGCGGCCTGCAAGCTGGTGTTGCATCCCGAGAAGACAAAAATCGTCTACTGCAAGGATGCGAACCGCCGTGGCGACTTTCCGAACCAGTCGTTCGACTTTCTCGGGTTTGCATTCCGGGCGAGGAAAGCGTTGGGAAGGGGACGTCAGGCCTTTGCGTGCTTCCTGCCCGCCACCAGTCCGAAGGCGTTGACGTCCATCAGCCGAACAGTTCGGCGCTGGGCGCTTCATCATCGCAGCGACAAGTCCCTGCAGGATCTGGCCGCGATGTACAATCCGTGCATTCGCGGCTGGATCAGCTACTACAGCCACTTCTACACGACGCAATTGCGTCCGACCCTGAAGAGGATCGATCTCTATGTCATCCGCTGGGCGCGCCGCAAGTTCAAGCGGTTGCATCGGAAGACCAAGGGGGCACGAGACTGGTTTGACCGGCTACGCCGAGTAAATCCAACACTCTTTGCCCACTGGCAGCTCTGTCATGGAAACGGCCGAACATCGGGAGCCGTATGAATCGAGAGGTTCACGTATGGATCTGGGAGCGCCCGGAGGTGAGAGTCCTCTGGGCGACTCGACAGCTTGGCCGACGGGCGCCCGACAAGTCAGCGGCGGAAGTGCGTCATATTCGCCCTTCGTCCAGCTGCCGGTTGGCCCGTGAAATCGCCCGTGAAGTGTTCGCCTGAGCTTGCGTTCCTTTCGGCGGCGCCGCGTCCTGTCGGTTGATCCGTTTATCCCGTCCTCCTCGGCTGGTTGCGCGATCACATGTCCGGAAAGTCTTTCCGGCGATTGAAGAACTGCGTGGCACTGGCGTTGTAAAATGCCCCTCCACCCACCTCAAGGCCCGCGGCCACGACCACCGTTATGCCTATCGGATGAGCGGTGTAGTTGGCCCCGCGCCAAGAGCCGTCCCACGTCAGCGTGACGGCGGCGCCACCGGCGACCTGCAGCGCCATGGTAATGCCGTTGCAGGCGCCTTCGATCTGGCTGATGTCTCCGAACCATGTGCCGAGCGCAAAAACGTCGGCACTCACCCCGAGGTCGGCGCCGGTGGCCACGCCGAATGTGATCCACTCAATACTGTAGTCGGAGAATGGCTCGTGCATCGGGACTTGACCGAAGTCATCGACGCGCCAGATCGAGCCTGCTTCGACGCCTGCTGTGCCAATACCGTAGCCAAAATGAGCACCGGCACCGAGTGAAGTATACTTCTGCTTCACCGGAATATCCTGCAATAACGTGGCCAAGTCGTTGGCAAAAGTGCGGCGTTGCGCATCGTCCTTGCTGCGGCCTTTGACCAGATTGGTAATCGCTTCGCCGTTCTTGCTCAACCATTCGAACGCATAGGCCTTGGCGTTCTCGCCCGCGATCGTACCGACCAGCGCCCTTTCGCCGTCTTTCGGCGTGATGGCGCGGAAGATTGGGATCCCCTTGCTCCACCCGTCATGGGCCTCTGCATTGAAGTCGTAGATGTAGCGCCGCAACTCCGGGGTTGGGGTCTCGGCGGAGTGCTCGTAGAGCTGGGCGAGGTAGGGGCGGACCTGCGCCGAGTCGAAGGCGCGAAACTTCGGTCCGGGCGCCTTGTCGAGCGGGTCGACGGCGTAGCCGGCTTCCTCCGTCCTCAGGGAGAGCTTGAAGTAGCTTCGGGCTTCCTCCCGCGACCACCGGCGCAAGAGGTAGACGGGGACGGTCTTCTCCGAGGGGATCTCGTCGTTCACCGCCGCGAAGAACGCCAACTTGCCCGTTTCGTAGATCAGTCGTACAGATCCGGCTGCGTCGTCCTCACCTGGACGGACAGCGATGAGCGGGGCCGGGCTCGTGCTGTAGTGATAGCGCTCTGTGTCGTTGCGCTCGAAGGGTAAGGGTGCGTGCCGCTTTTCGAATACCGGTATCATCTTCCCCAAGATCAGTTCCATGGGGGTGGGCGGCTCGGGAACCAGTTCGACGGTCAGGGCTTCTGCCGACAGTGGCAGAGCCATGAGAAACTTGTCAGTGGCAGACGACCAGTTCTGATGCTCCTTCCACGTCAAGACGGCACCGTCACTCACCCGGACAAGGCGACTACCATCGATCTTCCAAGCGACCCGATTTACCTTGTATGACATGTATAGGCAATTGTAGATGCTGTCATAGGAGAGCCAGTTCAGTTCCTGGTCTTGCAGATAGGTCTTCCCGTCGGAATCGACATCCCACTTGAAAACTCTGGGCGTGCCGTAGGTCGCACAGTAATTTTGGTAGGCGAGAGCCGCACCTTCGAGCCGACACAACCACTCGCCTTTGGTGTCCTTCCCCGGCAGGCTCAGCTTTAGCCTGAAGCGCTCGGGTCGCCCAGCTGGGTGCGCCACATTGTGTGCATCGCTGTGGGCCGCGTTCGACTTGAGATTGGCAGGCTCGCTCACAGTTGGCTGTCCTTCCCATTCGTTATATGTGCATACTTCCCGGACACGCTCGCATCGAGCTTGTTCTTGTCGACCTTTGTGCGGAGTTCCTTTTCATCTTTAATCAGAAGCTCGTCATCATCCTGCGGCGGCGGCATAGCCATGAAACAACTCCCTCGCATTCGGGCTCTCGACGGTCCGGTCGAGCCACTGTTGGGCGTCTGGAGGAGCCGGAAGCACCCTTCGCGCGCCAGCCCTTCGCCGAACGAGAAACCCAATTAAAGCGAGGACAGCATCACCACGATGGCGACGGCAGCGTCAAAACTCGCGTCACGACCCGTCAAAAGTTCGTTCCCACCTCCTGGCGAAGCCGTAAAATCGGAGGTATGAGCGCGGCGGTGTTGAGGCCTAGGACTACTTTGCCAAAAAGCGAGTTGCGCCTGCTCGGTCCCCTCTCGCTCGCGATCGATGGACGCGAGCTGCATCAGTTGCCGCGCAAGGCCGACGCGCTGCTGGCCCTGCTCGCGCTGCAACCCGGGCGGCCGATCGCCCGTGAGACGGTTTCCGATTTTCTCTGGACAGACCGAGGTCCGGAGCAGGCGCGGCATAGCCTACGCCAGACACTGCTGGTGCTACGTCGAAGAGTGGGCGACGACCTGATCCTCGCGGAAGGCAATTGCCTGGTCTTTCCGCTGGGCACCCTTGCGGTGGACGCTATCGAGTTCGAGGCTCGGGCGGCCTCGACCGACCGGGACGTCCTTGCCGAGGCCGCCGCGCTCTATCGCGGCGAGCTGCTCGAAAATCGCGGACCCGTCGCACGGCGCTTCGATGATTGGCTCGCTGTCGAGCGCAGCCGGTTCGCGGCTTTGGCAGCGACAATCCTGCACCGTCTGGCAGCAGCCTCTGCCGCGGCCGGCGAGTTCGAAACGGCGATTGCCGCAGCGATGCGCCTAGTGGCGATCGACAATTTACGCGAGGATTCCCATCGCCTGTTGATCGAGCTGCTCACCCGTGCCGGGCGCCGGGTGGAAGCGCTGCGCCGGTTCGACGTCGTCGCAGAGCTACTGAAACGCGAGCTCGGTGTCCGGCCGGATGACCAAACCAACGCGCTTGTCCGTCGCATCCGCATGGAGAGTTCGATGCCTGCCGCAACAGGCAGCGATGCAACCGATAAAACCGTCCCGCACGATGTTCGCCCGCTGCCGATGCCCGACAAGCCGTCGATCGCGGTCTTGCCGTTTCAGAATATGAGCGGCGACCCGGAGCAGGAATATTTTGTCGACGGCATGGTCGAGGAGATCATCACTGCGCTGTCGCGCATCCGCTGGCTGTTGGTCATCGCCCGCAATTCGAGCTTTACGTACAAAGGCCAAGCCGTCGATGTGAGGCAGGTCGGCCGCGAGCTCGGGGTACGCTACGTGCTCGAAGGCTCCGTCCGCAACGCGGGCAATCGCGTGCGCATCTCTGCGCAGCTGATCGACGCGGGCGGCGGAGCGCATCTGTGGGCCGATCGCTTCGACGGCTCATTGGAAGAGATATTCGAGATCCAAGATCGGGTAGCATCCAGTGTCGCCGGCGTCATCGAGCCCGCATTACAGGCAGCCGAAGCCGCACGTTCGGCTGGCCGCCCGACCGCCGATCTTACGGCCTACGACCTTTTTTTGCGCGCACACGCAATGATCTGGTCGTCGGCGCGGCAAATCTCGCAAGCGCTCCCTATTCTGGAACAGGTTATCGCGCGCGACCCGCGTTACGGGCCCGCGCTCGCTTGGGCCGCGTATTGCTGTTTTCGGCTGCTTCTTGACGGTCGCAGCGACGATCCGGCGGCGCACCGTCTGAAGGGTATTGATTTTGCCAGGCGAGCCCTCGAAGTGGCGGGTGACGACCCGGGCATTCTCGCGAATGCTGCCCAAGCGCTGGCCTATTTTGGCGAGGACATCGGCGCCATGATGGCATTGGTCGACCGTGCCCTTGCGCTCAACCCGAATTTCGCGCGCGGCTGGCACGTCAGCGGCGT
>DASXMC010000361.1:0-3474 GCA_036495885.1 Allostellaceae bacterium
CAAAGGATTCGACGGGTTCCTCATCAGTTGTTAGAGATCGAGAAATCGGTTTCGATGTCGGCATTCAATGGCTTAATTGCTGATTTCAAACTAACAGCAACCTCCGGAACAGGCTCGCCACTCTCCCCGCGCCAGAAGCAAGTAATGTGGGCATGGGAGTGTGTGCGCGCCAAGATCTCGCGGAGCTTCTTGACCCGGCTGTCCTCCCCCGCCTCGGGATAGAGGAGCTGTTCCACAAAGGCAAAGTGCTCGTCGAGGTGATCGCTCGGCACCAGTCTGTCGGTCGCGAGAAACCAGATGCCGGTGCGACCGCGCAGATTGCCGGCATGCGGCCCGGCAAAAAACTCTTCCCCCTTACGATGCGCGCGGGTCGGCGCGACCGGCAGCACCGCGGAGATTTCATCGGGGTCGAGATCGTCGCCGGCAAACCGCAACGTCACAAACGCTCGGCGATCGGCTTCTGCCTCAGTCTTCATCGTGGAGGTTGCCAAGCGGCCGACCTTGCTCATCCATGACCGTACCGTTGCTATATATGACCACGCGCTCCGGCCCGGAAAGATCGTTCGCCGCCTTAATCTTGTGCAGCGCGCGGCTGAAGCGCCGCGGTTCGATGCCGAGCGCCCGGGCTACCGAATCTGGGGGGTTCCCAGGGTTGCTCCATAAGATACGAGTGCGCGAGCGGCGCATGCTGCTCGATACCATATCGCTAGTGAAAACGTGACCTCCAACCCGCAATTATGGGCGGCGCAAGGGTTTGACGTCGTCGCCCTGCCACCCTCCGAGATCTACCAGATCATGGCTGACCAACAGGCCGCCGCAGCGCGCCTGATTGCGGCGGCGCAGAGCATGGCGACTGCCCCGATCTGGCTGCTTGGCCCCAACCAGGCGATCGAGGAGGCGATGGCGTCTCTGCCGCGGGGCGGCGCCGAGCAGGTCTCGGGCGTCGTTATGACCTCGACCACTTCGCGGGCGGGCACCTGCAGCGAGCGGATGGTCTATTCCTATTCGGGAAACGGCGGCGCACCCAAGGCCTCGGTCGAGAAATCGGGCAATGCCTGCCCGCCTGGCTCGCCATTCGGCGGCGGCACCCATTCGACCGTGGTGCCGCAACTGCCGTCGGTTCACCCGCATGCGCCGCGACTGATCGAAGCCGCGGTCCGGGCCGGCTCGCCCGCGGCCCAGCGGGAAGCGGTGCGAGAGATCGCCGATCTGATCAAATCGCCGCCACCCGGCTGAGCCGCTTTATGACGATTTCATAGCCAACATCCCCGGCAGGCGGTTCCCGCCCGCCGATTGGGTTGTCAGTACCCCGGCGGTGGCTGCTGGGGTGGCGGCGGGTAATAGCCCGGCGGAGGCGGGGTCGTCGCCGCCCCGGTAACCGCACCCAGCGCGCCACCAGCGGCGGCGCCGATCGCCGCACCGTGGCCGCCGCCAGCAATACCGCCGATCGCCGCCCCGGCACCGGCGCCGAGAAGCCCCCCGCCGACCGCCCGCTGTCCGGGGTCATAGGGATTGGTGCAGCTCGCCAATGCCAAGATCATCGCGGCACCAGCGACGCCTTTAGCAATCGATCGCGTTTTCACGCCTGGATTCCTTTTCCTAGAACCTGCCGGCAGCGACCGCCGGCGCGCGGTCGCTACGACCGGCACCCTATAACGCTAATAGCCAGGACTTCTTCCCGTGACTCTGCCGCTCGTCGGTATTGGCGGTCGTAGAGCGAGTTGAAACCCCTCTATCTCCCGGTTTTATGCCCGCGCGGAGCGGCAATCGGGCGCAGGCGAAGGGCCTGGGGATCGCCGTCGCAGCTTTTGCTGCCCCGCACTGGCGTGCATCACTGCGGCACGAGGCGGCGATAGAGGTGCCAGGTGGCGTGGCCTAGCACCGGCAATACCACCACCAACCCGAGCAAAAACGGGATCGAGCCCAGCACCAGCCCGGCCGCGACGATAAGCCCCCAGAGCGCCATCGGACCGGGGTTGGCCAATACCGCATGCACCGACGTCGCAACCGCGGTGTCGAGCCCGGCGGCGCGGTCGAGAAGCAGAGGAAACGACACAGCACCAATCGCTAGCACGACGACCGCGAACAGAAAGCCGACGCCGATACCGAGCGTGATCATGATCCAGCCGGCCTTGGTCAGGAACACGTCGTGGATAAAAGCGCTGGCCGAAACCGGCGCCTCGGGTCCGAGTGTGAGCCGGTAGATCGCCTCGGCCGCGACCAGCCACAGCAGAAAAATCGCCATCAACACGACGCCGAGCAGCGCGATCGACGCGATCGCCGGCGCTCGGATCACGCCAAAAGCATCGGCCCATCCGATCGCCGCACCCTGTTCGCGGCGGCGGCTCATCTCGTAAAGCCCGATCGCGGCGAACGGACCGACAAGGGCAAAGCCCGAAGCCAGCGGAAACAGCAACGGCAACATCTGGTGACCCGAGGCAAAGCGCACGAGAATGAGCCCGAGGACCGGATAGACCAGACACAGAAGGACAACATCAGTGCGGCTTGCGGCGAAATCGTCGAGACCGGCCGCCAGCGCCTCCTTCAAATCTGCGACCCGGATCCGGGCAACACTCGGCGCCGGCGAGTGCAGCTCGCTCTGGGCCCGTCGCACCGCGCCGGCCGCCCCCTCCAGCGCTTCCCCCGCGTGCTTGACTTGATCCACACCCCATTCGACCGGATTGCGGATGGACAACATTGGTATTCCTCCCGAACCGAGGGTTCGAGGGTCACCGGCCGCCCGTGACGGCATGTCCATCGGCTCGCCGGCCACGAGCGAACGCGCGACCCAGCCTGCGACAAAATGTACCACATCGGTTCAGCGCACGCCATCCCGCTATCGTCTTTTTCAACGGCGTTCGCGAACGGGCCGCGCCGCCGATCGGCTTCGGCATTTGCGCCAGCCGAAAGACCCTTGCGGGGCATCCATTGCCGCAGGCCCATATGACCGGCGGACGCCGCCTTTTTCCGCGGTTGCTTTCGACGCGCGTCCCGATGCCGGTACGCTTGTTGACCGGATCGCGCATTGCCCCGATCCTCGCTCGGTGATGCGCGAGGGACCGATGGCATGAGCGGGCGCGTTTTTGACGGGTTGAAGGTGATCGATTGCGCCAGCTTTATCGCCGGTCCGGCGGCGGCGACGGTGATGTCGGATTTTGGTGCTGAAGTCGTCAAGATCGAGCCGCCGGGTGCCGGCGACCCCTATCGCCGCCGCGCCCAGCCGCCGATCGGGCCCGGCCTCAAGGAAAACCCCGGCTTTGTACTCGACGGGCGCAACAAGCGCAGCCTCGCCCTCGACCTGCGCGTGCCGGAAGGTCAGGCGGTGCTGCACCAGCTTGTGGTCACGGCGGATGTGTTCATCACCAACTACCCGCCGCCGGTGCGCCGCCGCCTCGGCATCACCTATCAGGATTTGGCGCCGCTCAATCAAAGGCTGATCTATGCCTCGTTCACCGGCTATGGCGAAACCGGTCC
>DASXMC010000362.1:0-15981 GCA_036495885.1 Allostellaceae bacterium
GACGTGTCCCGCGTGTCCCGAAATGCACATCCAATTTGCTCCAGCACAGGGGCGAATTGGCAGCCAGCATGTCGAGCAAGCGGCACGCGATTGCCCGCGGATAAGTCCTGCGGAAATCACCGACTACGGCGCCGCTCAGGCGCAGAACCGCCGGGGCCAAGCTACCGGAAATGACGACGATGTTCCGGGACGTTCGGCGACCGGTTAGGCCGCCTTATCCGCGCACGTTATTGAGATGATTGGGGCGAGTGACCGGATTCGAACCGGCGACATCCAGATCCACAATCTGGCGCTCTAACCAACTGAGCTACATCCGCCACCGCGAGTGGAGGTAGCGGTTCGCGGCCGGGGCGTCAAGACGAGGCGTCAAGGTTTGGCATGGCGCTTTGCGGGCTAGATTGGGCGGCCTACATTGGACGAGTGACGATCTCTTCCGACGCTTGGCGCAAAAGGGCGCTGTTGACCCCGCAGCAGATGGGCGAGGCCGACCGGTTGACCATCGCTGCCGGCGTCCCCGGCATCCGGCTGATGGAAAAGGCCGGCTTGGCGGTGGCCGATGCGGTCTCGCGACGCTTTGCGCCATGCCCGGTGGCGGCGCTGTGCGGGCCGGGGAACAATGGCGGCGACGGGTTTGTCGCGGCGCACATTTTGGCCGCGCGCGGCTGGCCGGTGCGGTTGGCGCTTTTTGGCGAGGCCGGAAATCTGCGCGGCGATGCGGCGGCCGCGGCGGCACGCTGGACTGGGCCGATCGAGACGTTCTCGCCGGCGGTGCTCGACGGAGCTGGGCTGGCGCTCGACGCGATTTTTGGCGCCGGGTTGGGGCGTCCGGTCGAAGGAGCGGTGCGGGCGGTCATCGATGCACTCTGCGAGCGCGCCCTGCCAGTGGTCGCGATCGATGTGCCCAGCGGCGTCGACGGCGCCACCGGCGAGGTTCGCGGCGCCGCACCCTGCGCTGCGGTGACGGTCACGTTCTTTCGCAAAAAACCGGGACATCTTTTGTTGCCGGGGCGCGCTCATTGCGGTGAGACCGTGCTGGCCCAGATCGGCATCGTCGAGACGGTGCTGAACGAGGTGGCGCCTGCGATCGCCGAGAACGATCCCTTCTGGTGGCAGAGCGATCTACCGCAGCCTCGTCTCGCCAGCCACAAATACACCCGCGGGCACGCGCTGGTGGCCGGCGGGGCGGTCATGACCGGGGCTGCCCGGCTCGGCGCGCGCAGCGCCGCCCGGCTCGGTGCCGGGCTGGTGACCCTCGCCGCCCCGGCCAAGGTTTTCCCGGTCTATGCGGTGGCCCTGACCGGGATCATCGTGCAGCCGATCGGAGGCCTCGAAGATTTCCGCGAATTGCTTGCCGACAAGCGGCGCAACGCTGCACTAATCGGACCCGGCGCCGGGGTCGGTGACGAGACCCGCGACAAGGTCTTGGCGATCCTGGCCGCCGGTAAGCGGGCGGTGCTCGATGCCGACGCACTGACATGTTTTGCCGACGACCCAAAGCGGCTCTTCGCCGCGATCCGTTCACCGGTCGTGATGACGCCCCACGACGGCGAATTCGGACGTCTTTTTGATACCGCCGGCAGCAAGATTGAGCGTGCAAAACGGGCCGCGGGGGAGAGTGGTGCCGTTATCGTCCTCAAAGGCGCCGACACCGTGATCGCGGCGCCCGACGGGAGGATCACGGTCAATGCCAACGCGCCACCCGATCTGGCGACAGCGGGGAGCGGCGATGTTCTCGCCGGAATGGTCGTGGGCCTGCTCGCGCAGGAGATGGAACCGTTCGCCGCAGCGGCGGCGGCGGTGTGGCTGCATGGCGCCGCCGCCAGCCGAGTGGGCCCGGGTCTCGTCTCAGAGGATCTCGTCGATGCGGCGGCAGTCGCCAAACGCGATTTGCTGTGCCGACAAAACGCGCTTTCGGTTCAGAGTTGACGCCGGCGCGGTGCTCGCGTCTTTGTCGGCGAACACAGCCGGCGTAGGCCACATGAGCGATCGCGCACCACCGGGATTTTTCGAAGGAGTTTTTGACCGCACGCTGACCAATTTGCGCAGCGCCTGGCGGGACATCGCTCTCTCGGCACGCGGCGTTTTGGCGCGGGCGCCGCGCCCTGAGCTGTCGAGCGACGACATCGTGCGGCTGCGTGAGCGGATGCTGAGCTGTCTCGACGCCCGCGGCGGCGAGGTTACAGCGCGCGCCCGGGCTGCCGATCTCGGGCGCACCTATCTGTTGCTCGACGCTCGCGGGCGTGAGCGCTTTCTGCGGCTTCTCGCTGGCGAGTTTGACGTCGACCGTGCCGAGATCGACCAATGCTGCGGCGAACTCGTCCGCGCTACCGAAAGGGGCCAGCGCGTCGCCGCCGAGCGTCAGCTGCGCGACGCGCTTGAGCCGCCGCGGATCAAGCTCTTGCGCCACTTCAACGCGCTGCCCGAGGGGGTAAAGTTTCTCGTCGACAGACGCGCCGAGCTGCTGCTTTTGGGGCGAACCGATCCGTTGCTGCACGGCCTCGAAGACGATTTGCGGCGGCTCTTGGCCAACTGGTTCGATATCGGGTTTCTCGAATTGCGCCGAATCGGCTGGGAATCCCCCGCCGCTCTCCTCGAAAAGTTGATGGCCTACGAGGCGGTGCATGAAATCCGCAGCTGGGCCGATCTGAAGCACCGCCTCGAAGCCGATCGTCGCTGCTTTGCGTTTTTTCATCCGCGCATGCCCGACGAGCCGCTGATCTTTGTCGAAATCGCACTCGTTGCCGGCATGGCGACCAATATCAGCGCACTGCTCGACGAGGCGGCGCCGGTTGGCGATCCGCAGGCCGCCGACACCGCGATCTTTTATTCGATTTCGAACTGCCAGCAGGGGCTTGCCGGCATCAGCTTTGGCGATTTTCTGATCAAGCGCGTGGTCGACGCTTTGGCGCTGGATCTGCCGCGATTAAAAGTGTTTGCCACGCTGTCGCCGGTGCCCGGCTTTCGCCGCTGGCTCGAGCGCCAGAGCGCCGCCGCACCCGGCAGTCTGCTGCTCGCGGCCGAACGCACCGCGATCGAGGCAGTCGACGAGGGACTGAAGGGCCATGACCTGCCGGCGCTGCTCGATCGCGCCGGCTGGCATGCCGACCCGCAACTAGGGGCGGCGTTGCGTGAGCCGCTGCTGCGCCTGTGCGCCCGCTATTTGACGCGGGAACGGGCACCCTCGGGACGCGCGCTCGACCCGGTAGCCCATTTTCACTTGAGCAATGGGGCGCGCATCGAGCAGCTCGATTGGCTCGGCGACACGTCCGAGCGGGGTCTGGAACAATCCGCAGGAATCATGGTCAATTACCTCTATCGACTGGCCCACATCGAGGCGAATCACGAGGCTTATCGCGGCGAGGGGAGGGTTGCCGCATCCAGTGCGGTCCGCAATCTGACGCGGTCGGGGTGAGCGGGGACCGCCGCGCGGCCGCGCGGGTCGAAGTTGCGGTTGGTTCTCGGAACCCACCGGTGGGCCGCGGGGTTCGGGACCTGTGGCAAGGCGGGCACCCCGTATAGGTTCCAGCGATTGTCCGTGTTACTAAGGCCATACTAAGGCCATTCGGCTTGGGCTTAGGACGTGTTGCCGGGATCATGCGGCGGGCGTGGCGGAATTGGCAGACGCACTGGATTTAGGTTCCAGCGATGCAAATCGTGGGGGTTCAAGTCCCCCCGCCCGCACCAGGGACCTAGGAACAGGAAAGAGGGTTGAAGCCGATGAAAGTTGGGTGTGCGGTTTTCCCGAGCGCTCGCCGGACGAGGTGTACGGCATGGATGTAACCGAAACCCTCGCCGACGGGCTCAAACACGAATTTCGCGTCGTGGTGCCGGCCGGCGAGCTCGAAGACAAGGTCACGAGCCGGCTTGACGAGCTCGGCCGCACGATCTTCCTGCCCGGTTTCCGCCCCGGCAAGGTCCCGATGCATATCTTGCGGCGGCGTTATGGCCCGTCGGTGCTCAGCGAAGTGGTCGAGAGCACGGTCCAGGGCAGCTCCGCCGACACAATCCGCGAACGCAACCTGCGCCCAGCACTTCCGCCCAAAGTCGATATCGTATCGTTCAGCGAGGGGGCCGATCTCGAGTACAAGATGGAACTCGAGGTCTTGCCCGAAATACCGGCACCGGATTTTTCCGATCTCGACGTCGAGCGGCTGGTCGTAGAGGTGCCGGAGGAGAGCATCGACGCGGCAATCGGACGGATCGCCGAGCAGCAGCGCAAGACCGAAGCGGTCTCAAGACCGGCCGAAAACGACGATATTCTGGTGGTCGATATCGAGGCCACGGCCGAGGGCGAAGCGATCCCTGGAGCGGGCGGCAAGGATCGCCGGATCCTGCTGGGGACCGGGGGCTTCATCCCGGGGTTCGAGGAGCAACTGGTCGGGGTGACCGCCGGCGAGCATCGCGAAGTCCGCGTCGTCTTCCCCGAAGACTACGCGGCCGCCCATCTCGCGGGCAAACCAGCGGTGTTTCAGGTCGATGTCAAAGAGGTTCTCCAGCGGATGCCCGCGGTCATAGACGACGAACTGGCGGTCGCGGTCGGGCTCGAAAACCTCGCCGAGCTACAGCAGGAGGTGCGCCAGCAAATGGAGCGCGATTACACGGCTGCCGCTCGCCTGCGTCTGAAACGCGCACTGCTCGACAAGCTCGCCGAGCGCTACGATTTCACCGTGCCGGCCGGTATGGTCGACATGGAATTCGAGAATATCTGGGCCCAGCATCGAGCCGAGCAAGAACGCCGGCGAGAACTTGCCGGCGAGAGCGGCGAGGTGGCCGCAATGGCCGAGGAGGGGGCAGGCGCTGCCGAGGCCGGTTCGTCGACGGCCGATGCCGCGCCTGAGCTGCCAGAGGGCGCGTCCGCGGCGGCGGAAACCGCATCCGAGGGGTCAAAAGCCGCTCCTCCCGCGCCGTCCGCTGCCGATGGACAAATCGCCAGCGAAGGCGGTGCCGCGATCGTGGAGGGTGATGAGGCGGCCCGGGCCGAGTACCGCCGGATTGCGGAACGCCGTGTCCGCCTCGGCCTCCTGCTTGCGGAGGTCGGGAGCAGCAACAACATTACCGTAACACAAGAAGAGCTCAACCAGGCAATCACACGCGAGGTGCGGCGGCATCCGGGTTACGAACGCCAGGCGCTCGACTTTTATCGCCAGAACCCGGAGGCGGTAGCCAGTCTGCGGGCACCGATTTTTGAGGACAAGGTGGTCGATTTCATCGTCGAGATGGCCAAGGTCCCGGAGCGCCGGGTGAGCCCGCAAGAGCTGCTGGCGATGCCCGATCCGGACGCTGAGAATGTGGCGCTTGGTGGTGAGGCGGTTGGTCCGTTGGCCGAACCGTCCGTCTGATCGGAAATATTCACACCGCGCTTGCGGTACTGTCGAGGAGGTCAGCAGTGTCGGAACATTTCGAACAATATATGAACAACCTCGTGCCGATGGTCGTAGAGCAGACAAACCGCGGCGAGCGCGCCTACGACATCTATTCGCGCCTGTTGAAGGAGCGGATCATTTTTCTGGTAGGTGCGGTACACGATGCAGTCGCGAGCTTGATCTGTGCTCAGCTGTTGTTCCTTGAATCCGAAAACCCGACCAAAGACATAGCGTTTTACATCAATTCGCCGGGCGGTGTCGTGACCTCCGGGTTGGCGATCTACGACACGATGCAGTACATCCGCTCCCCGGTGTCGACGGTGTGCATTGGGCAGGCGGCGTCGATGGGTTCGCTGCTGCTGTGCGCCGGGGCCAAGGGCAAGCGCTTTTCTCTGCCGAATTCGCGGATCATGATCCACCAGCCGTCGGGCGGGGCCCAAGGGCAAGCGACCGATATCGAAATTCAGGCGCGTGAGATCCTGGCATTGCGGGCGCGTCTCAACGAGATTTACGTGCGTCATACCGGCCAGCCGCTCGAAGTCATTTCTGCCGCGGTGGAGCGTGACAAATTCCTGTCGCCGTTCGAAGCAATGGAATTCGGTCTCGTCGATGAAGTCGTCGAGAGCCGGCCCGGCGGCTTCGAGGAACGTGCGCGCGCCTGACCCGGCGACTTCGGCTGTTGTACGAGGCGATTAGGTAGTTGTTGATCTGCTTCGAGCCCATATACTCGGTGGCGATGGCTGAGCGCGTTGGCGGCCGCAGCGTGGACGTGGGAGCCGTCGCGGCTCGACGCCCCGGCCGAGCCGAGAAGGAAGTGGCCGCAGCGGCCGGAAGGGCGCTGCAGCCGACGACGGAGTGGCGATGACCAAATCCAGCGGTGGTGACTCGAAGAACACGCTTTACTGTTCGTTCTGCGGCAAAAGCCAGCACGAGGTCAGAAAGCTGATCGCCGGGCCAACCGTGTTTATCTGCGACGAGTGCGTCGAACTCTGCATGGACATCATCCGTGAGGAGCACAAGACGACACTGGTCAAATCGCGCGACGGGGTCCCCGGGCCGCGTGACATCTGCAAGGTGCTCGACGATTACGTGATCGGCCAGGATCATGCCAAGCGCGTGCTGTCGGTGGCCGTGCACAATCACTACAAGCGCCTTGCACACGGCGCCAAATCGAACGATGTCGAGCTCGCCAAATCCAACATCCTGCTGGTCGGCCCCACGGGTTCGGGCAAGACGCTCTTGGCCCAGACCTTGGCGCGCATCATCGATGTGCCGTTCACGATGGCGGATGCCACGACTTTGACCGAGGCTGGCTATGTCGGCGAGGACGTCGAGAATATCATCCTGAAATTATTGCAGGCGGCCGACTACAATGTGGAGCGGGCGCAGCGCGGGATCGTCTATATCGACGAGGTCGACAAAATTTCGCGCAAATCCGACAATCCTTCGATCACCCGCGACGTCTCCGGCGAAGGAGTGCAGCAGGCGCTCCTGAAGATCATGGAGGGGACGATCGCCTCGGTGCCACCGCAAGGCGGGCGCAAGCACCCGCAACAAGAGTTTCTGCAGGTCGACACCACGAACATCCTGTTTGTCTGTGGGGGCGCCTTTTCCGGGCTGGAAAAGATCATCGCGCAGCGGCGTCAGGGTACCTCGATCGGGTTCGGCGCCGAAGTGCGCGGCCCCGACGAGCGTAAGACCGGCGAGATCTTGCGCGATCTCGAGCCGGAGGATCTGCTGAAATTCGGCCTCATTCCCGAATTCGTCGGCCGGTTGCCGGTAGTGGCCACACTCGACGATCTCGACGAGGGCGCTTTGGTCGACATCTTGACCAAGCCAAAGAACGCGCTGGTCAAACAGTACCAGCGGCTGTTCGAGATGGAGGACGTGCGGCTGGAATTGAATGAAGAAGCGCTCAAGGCGATTGCTCGCAAGGCGATCCTGCGCAAGACCGGGGCTCGCGGGCTGCGTTCGATCATGGAGGCGATTCTGCTCGAATCGATGTTCGAGCTGCCGAGCTTGGTCGGCGTCAGCGAAATCGTAATCAACCGCGAGGTGGTCGAAGGGAGAACCCAGCCTCTCCACATCTATTCCGACCGGCGAGGCGATGTCGGCACCGGCGACTAATCCGGGTGCGGACGGCCGGGCCGCAATGCCAGGTTACTTGACGGCTGGCGACGCCGGGCCAACCTAGTACCAAGACGCTGTCCCCGCCGGTCCGGCTCGTCCGGACCGGCCTCAGAGATATAAAGAGGGCCCATGTCAGAACTCGTGCGCGGCGCGCTCTATCCCGTCCTGCCCCTTCGCGACATCGTCGTGTTCCCGCACATGATCGTGCCGCTCTTTGTCGGTCGCGAGAAATCGGTGCGGGCGCTCGAAGACGTGATGAAGGACGACAAGCAGATCCTGCTGGTCACCCAAAAAAATGCCGCGCTGGACGACCCATCGACCGACGATATCTACCGGGTCGGCACCGTCGGCACGGTGCTGCAGCTGCTCAAATTGCCGGACGGGACGGTCAAGGTTCTGGTCGAGGGCGGCCATCGCGCTCGCATCACCCGCTTTGCCGAGAATGAGGCATTCTTTCAAGCCTATGCCGACGGCATCCCGGAGAAGACCGGCGATCGGCAGGAGATGTCAGCGCTCGCCCGCACCGTGGTCTCGCAGTTTGAGCAGTATATCAAGCTCAACAAAAAGATCCCTCCCGAGGTCCTGGTCTCGATCAACCAGATCGACGATCCGACCAAGCTTGCCGACACCGTCGCCTCGCATCTGACGCTCAAAATCTCCGAAAAGCAGGAGTTGCTCGAGACCGAGTCGGTCAGCGAGCGGCTGGAAAAAGTGTTTGGCCACATGGAGGGCGAGATCGGCGTCTTGCAGGTCGAAAAGCGGATCCGCAACCGGGTCAAGCGTCAAATGGAGAAGACGCAGCGCGAGTACTACCTGAACGAACAGATGAAGGCGATCCAGAAAGAGCTCGGGGAGGGCGAAGACGGGCGCGACGAGATGGCCGAGCTCGAAGAGCGGATCGCCAAGACCGCCTTTACCAAAGAAGCGCGCGACAAGGCGACGGCGGAATTGAAAAAGCTGCGCGCGATGAGCCCAATGTCGGCCGAGGCGACGGTCGTGCGCAATTACCTCGACTGGCTCCTCTCGGTGCCGTGGAACAATCGGACCAAGATCAAGCGCGACATCAAGAGCGCCGAAAAGGTGCTCAACGCCGATCATTTCGGGCTGGAAAAGGTCAAGGAGCGGATCCTCGAATATCTCGCTGTGCAGCAGCGGATTAAGAAGATGAAGGGCCCGATCCTGTGCCTGGTCGGGGCTCCGGGCGTCGGCAAGACGTCGCTCGGCAAATCGGTCGCTCGCGCCACCGGGCGCAATTTTGTACGGATGTCATTGGGCGGGGTGCGCGACGAGGCTGAAATCCGCGGCCATCGCCGGACCTATATCGGGTCGATGCCAGGCAAAGTGCTGCAGGGCATGAAAAAGGCCAAATCGTCGAACCCGCTGTTTCTGCTCGACGAAGTCGACAAGCTCGGCGCCGATTGGCGTGGCGACCCGTCCTCGGCTCTGCTCGAAGTGCTCGATCCGGAACAGAATGGAACGTTCAACGATCATTATCTCGAGGTAGACTACGATTTGTCGGACGTGATGTTCGTCACCACGGCAAATACCCTGCGCATCCCACAGCCGCTGCTCGACCGCATGGAGATCATCCGCATCCCCGGATATACCGAGGATGAAAAGGTCGAGATCGCGCGCCGTCATCTGATCCCCAAGCAGATGGCCGCGCACGGCATCCGCAAAAACGAATGGAGCATCAGCGAAGACGCGATTCGCGATATCATTCGCCATTACACGCGCGAAGCCGGCGTGCGCAACCTTGAGCGCGAGATCGCCAATCTGACTCGCAAGGCGATCAAAGACATCCTGATGAAGAAGAGCGAGCGGGTGGCGGTGACCCGCCGCAATCTCGAGAAATACGCCGGGGTCCGGCGCTTCCGTTTTGGCGAGGCCGAGAGCGAGGACCTGATCGGGGTCACGACGGGGCTCGCCTGGACCGAAGTCGGCGGCGAGCTGTTGACAATCGAGGCGGTGACGTTGCCCGGCAAGGGGCGGGTGACCGCGACCGGCAAGCTCGGCGATGTGATGAAGGAGTCGGTTCAGGCCGCGGAAAGCTTTGTCAAATCACGCAGCCATGCGTTTGGGATTCTGCCGACGATCTTCGAGAAACGTGACATTCACGTGCACGTGCCCGAAGGGGCGACACCAAAGGACGGACCATCGGCCGGGGTTGCGATGGTCACCTCGATCGTGTCGGTCATGACCGGAATTCCGGTCAAGAGCTCGGTGGCGATGACCGGCGAGATCACCTTGCGCGGCCGGGTGTTGCCGATCGGCGGCGTCAAGGAAAAGCTGCTCGCGGCCCTGCGCGGCGGTCTGAAAACGGTGTTGATACCGCAGGAAAACGAAAAGGACCTCGCCGAGATACCCGACAACGTGAAGCGCGGGCTGAAAATCGTTCCGGTAGGCACCGCCGACGAGCTGTTGAAGCATGCCCTGGCGGCGCCGCTAACGCCGGTCGCGTGGCCGGATGACGGCGAACCACCACCGGTCATTCCCGCTTCTGGCGAAGAGCGCTCCGGAGTGGTCACCCATTAATTGGTTG
Source organism: Allostellaceae bacterium (assembly GCA_036495885.1). GTDB lineage: Bacteria > Pseudomonadota > Alphaproteobacteria > ATCC43930 > CGMCC-115725 > AP-15. The sequence continues at coordinate 10,036 of DASXMC010000362.1, forward strand.
TTGCAACGGCCTCGATCGTCCGAACCAAATGCGAGACAGCGTCAAGACCCCGGAAATGCCTGCCGATTGCGCTGGTTTTGGGCGGCTCGGCGATTGACCGCCGAACGCCCGCACTCTAAACTGTTTGGCGAACAGGCGCAGAAAAATGGTTTGGCATCTCTGAGGGGGTAGCCCGTGAATAGGAATGAACTCGTCGACGCCGTTGCCAACAAATCCGAATTGAGAAAGTCTGACGCCAGCCGGGCTGTCGACGCGGTGTTCGATGCGATTGAGGAAGCGCTGAAGAGTGGCGACGAGGTGCGATTGGTCGGGTTCGGCACATTTTCGGTGGCGGCGCGCGCGGCGTCGGAAGGGCGCAATCCGCGTACCGGGGAGAAGATAAAGATCGCGGCCTCCAAGCAGCCCAAGTTCAAACCCGGAAAAGGGCTGCGCGATTCGCTGAATTGAGGCGAGACCGCAAACTAAGGCAGGACCGCGGCTGCGGCCTGTCGGCGGTCTCGCACGCAGGCAGACCCTTCCTCGTCTTGGGCGATTAGCTCAGCTGGCAGAGCACCTCGTTTACACCGAGGGGGTCGGGGGTTCAAATCCCTCATCGCCCACCACCCGCATCATCTCGAAGGGGAGGGCAGGGGCGGACGGTCGTCACAACGCCGCGCGCGTACTTGACACCACCCGTACTTGACAGCCCGGGCGAGGAGGGCTAAGGGTGGCCTCGGATCAGTAACGGATGGCCGCCCCGAATGGGGGCGTAGCTCAGCTGGTTAGAGCGCCGGCCTGTCACGCCGGAGGTCGCGGGTTCGAGCCCCGTCGCTCCCGCCATCGGCCGGAAGATCAAAAAATAAGCGTTGGTTTACGGGCATCCGCGGGAGGGCCGGCCTATATTCAGCCACTGCTCCCGCGGCGGCGGCCCCAGCATGATCCGGAGTGGTCCGATGCAAAGCTTGGAAAGCCTGTTGCGCGACTGGTTTCCAATTCTGATCTTTCTCGCCATTGCCGGCGCTATTGCGGTGGCGATGGTAGTGGGGTCGATGCTGCTCGCCACTCAGCGGCCCGACAGCGAAAAGCTGTCGCCCTACGAGTGCGGCTTTGAACCGTTTGAAGATGCGCGCATTCGCTTCGACGTGCGCTACTATCTGGTCGCAATCCTCTTCATCATCTTCGATCTCGAGGTCGCGTTTCTGTTCCCGTGGGCGGTGTCGCTGGGCGACATCGGTTTGTTCGGCTTCTGGTCGATGGTCGTGTTCCTCGCCGTGCTGACCGTCGGCTTTATCTATGAATGGCGCAAGGGAGCGTTGGAATGGGAATGAGCGAGGCGCCATCCCGCGCGGTTCCGCCCGGCCCCGAGCAGGATCTGTTGTTGCGGGCGGCGACTGCCGAGGTCGAGGACAAAGGCTTTGTCGTTGCCAAGCTCGACAACCTGTTCAATTGGGCGCGCAGCGGCTCGCTGTGGCCGATGACCTTCGGCTTGGCCTGCTGTGCGGTCGAGATGATGCACACCGGGGCCAGCCGCTACGACCTCGACCGTTTTGGCGTGGTGTTCCGCGCCAGCCCGCGGCAGTCCGATGTGATGATCGTCGCCGGCACGCTGTGTAACAAGATGGCGCCGGCGCTGCGCAAGGTTTACGACCAGATGGCCGAGCCGCGCTGGGTCATCTCGATGGGCTCCTGCGCCAATGGCGGGGGCTATTACCACTACTCCTACTCGGTGGTCCGTGGCTGCGACCGCATCATCCCGGTCGACGTCTATGTACCGGGCTGCCCGCCGACCGCTGAAGCCCTGCTCTACGGCGTCCTCGTGCTGCAGAAAAAGATCCGACGCAGCAACAACTTTGTCCGTTAGCGATGTCAATCGAAGAGCGATTGCAAGAACTTGCCGATCACGTCGCAGGCGCGTTGCCGACGGCCGTGACTGGCTGCGAGATCCGCCATCGCGAGTTGTCGGTCAGAGTCGAGCGCGACGCGCTCACCGACGTGCTGCGCCATTTGCGCGACGACCCGAAATGCCGGTTCACCATTCTGTGCGATATTTGCGGCGTCGACTATCCCGACCGACCGTTGCGTTTCGAAGTCGTCTACAACCTATTGAGCATGAGCCTCAACCAGCGCATCCGGCTCAAGCTCGAGACCAGCGAGGACGACCCGGTACCGTCGGCGACGGAGCTCTTCAGCAGTGCCGGATGGTGGGAACGCGAGGCCTGGGATCTCTTCGGGATCTATTTTGCAGGCAACGCGGATCTGCGCCGGATCCTGACCGATTACGGCTTCGAGGGGCATCCGATGCGCAAGGATTTTCCGCTGACTGGTTATGTCGAGCTGCGCTACGACGAGGAGCAAAAGCGCGTCGTTTACGAGCCAGTGCGGCTGCAGCAGGAATTCCGGCGGTTCGATTTCCTGTCGCCGTGGGAGGGGATGGATAAGATATTGCCCGGCGACGAGAAGGCCGGGGAAGGCGGGGGCGCGACGCCAGCCGGAGGGGTGCAGTGAGCGACGAACGGCTTGACGAGCGTACCGATGCCGCCAGCGAACTCGAAGGGCCGCCGCGGATCAAAAATTTCATGATGAATTTCGGGCCGCAGCACCCAGCGGCGCATGGCGTCATGCGGCTCATTCTCGAAATGGACGGTGAGACCATCGAGCGGGTCGACCCCCACATCGGGCTCCTCCACCGCGGCACCGAAAAGCTGATCGAATACAAGACCTATCTGCAGGCGATCCCGTATTTCGACCGGCTCGACTATGTCTCGCCGATGTGCCAGGAGCACGCCTTCGCGCTGGCCGTCGAAAAGCTGATGGGCATAACACCGCCGCCGCGCGCGCAATACATTCGCGTTGCGTTTGCCGAGATCACCCGCATCCTCAATCATCTGTTGTGCATCTGCGCTTTCGCGCTCGATATCGGCGCAATCACCCCGTTTTTGTGGGGGTTCGAGGAGCGCGAGCGCTTGATGGAGTTCTATGAGCGCGTTTCCGGCGCGCGCTTGCACGCCAACTATTTCCGGCCCGGCGGCGTCCATGTCGACCTGCCGGACGGCCTGTCAGACGACATCCTCGCGTTCTGCCGGACATTCCCAAGGACGATCGACGATATCGAGCATTTGCTGACCGAAAACCGCATCTTCAAAGAGAGGAGCGTCGATATTGGCGTGGTCAGCGCCGAACAGGCGGCGGATTGGGGCTTTTCAGGGCCGATGCTGCGCGGCTCGGGGGTCGCGTGGGATCTACGTCGGGCCCAGCCTTACGACGCCTACGACAAGATGGATTTTGACGTGCCGATCGGCCGTAATGGGGATTCCTACGATCGGTATCTGGTGCGCGTCGAGGAAATGCGCCAGTCGGTCCGCATCATCGAGCAGGCGATCGAGCAAATGCCGCAGGGGCCGATCAAGATCAACGACCGAAAAGTGTCGCCGCCGCCGCGTGCCGAGATGAAGAGCTCGATGGAGGCGCTGATCCATTTCTTCAAGCTCTATACCGAGGGTTACCATGTGCCGGCGGGGGAGACCTATACGGCGGTCGAGGCGCCAAAGGGCGAGTTCGGCGTCTATCTCGTCTCCGACGGCACCAACCGGCCCTATCGCTGCAAGATCCGCGCACCGGGATTTGCGTTTCTGCAGGCCGCCGATTTCATGTGCCGCGGTCATATGCTGGCCGATGTCGTCTCGATTATCGGATCGATGGACATTGTCTTTGGCGAGATCGACCGGTGAATTCGCCCGATGCCGGCGCTGCCTTCGAGCAACCGGAGAGCTTTGAGTTTACGCCCGAGAATCTCGACCTCGCCAAAGCGTATATCGCCAAATACCCGTCCGGGCGCCAGGCGAGCGCGGTGCTAGCGCTGCTCGACCTGGCACAGCGGCAAAGCGGCGGGTGGCTGCCGCGTGCTGCGATGGATTACGTGGCGCAGATGTTGGGCATGCCGCCGATCCGTGTTTACGAGGTCGCAACCTTTTATACGATGCTCCATCTGCAGCCGGTCGGGCGCTATCTGTTGCAGGCGTGCACCACGACCCCGTGCTGGCTGCGCGGCTCGGACGATGTCGTCGGCGCCTGCGAGCGCAAGCTCGGCATCGCCATGGGGGAAACCACCGTCGACGGCCTGTTCACCTTGGTCGAGGTTGAATGCCTTGGCGCCTGCGTCAATGCCCCGGTACTGCAGGTCAACGACGATTTCTACGAGGATCTGGACGGTCCGGCGACCGAAGCTCTGCTCGACGCCTTCCGCGCCGGCAGCCCGCCGCCGCCGGGTTCCGTTATCGGCCGGCGCAGCTCCGAGCCGGTCAGCGGCCCCACCACCTTGACTGCGCCGCCGGCCAATGGCGGCGCCGGCGCCGAGAGGACTTGATGCTCACCGACAAAGACCGCATTTTCACCAATCTTTACGGCACCGGCGACTGGCGCCTGGACGGCGCGCGGCAGCGCGGCGATTGGGACGGCACCCGGGACCTCATCCAAAAGGGGCGCGATTGGATTGTCGAGCAGGTCAAGGAATCGGGTCTGCGCGGGCGCGGCGGTGCGGGTTTTCCGACCGGCCTCAAATGGTCGTTTATGCCCAAAGAAAGCGCCCACCCGGCCTATCTCGTCGTCAACGCCGACGAAAGCGAGCCCGGCACCTGCAAGGATCGCGACATCATGCGTCACGATCCACACAAGCTGGTCGAGGGTGCACTCTTAGCGTCGGTCGGGATGGGAGCGCACCACAGCTATATCTACATCCGCGGCGAATTCTACAACGAAGCGCAGCGGCTGCAGACGGCGATCGATGAGGCCTATGAGGCAGGGCTGATCGGCAAGGACGCTTGCGGTTCCGGTTACGACTTCGACGTATATTTGCACCGCGGCGCCGGCGCCTATATTTGCGGCGAGGAAACCGGGCTCTTGGAAAGCCTCGAGGGGCGCAAGGGCCAGCCGCGGCTGAAGCCGCCATTTCCCGCCGCGGTCGGGCTCTATGGTTGCCCGAGCACGGTCAACAATGTCGAGACGATCGCGGTCGTGCCGGCGATCTTGAAGCGCGGCGCCGCGTGGTTTGGGGCAATCGGTCGGCCAAAGAACACTGGAACCAAGATTTTCTGCATCTCCGGCCATGTCAACGCGCCGTGCAACGTCGAGGAGGAGATGGGCGTTCCGCTCAAGGAACTGATCGAGCGCCATGCCGGCGGGGTGCGGGGGGGGTGGGACAATCTGCTTGCGGTGATCCCCGGCGGCTCGTCGGTGCCGGTATTGCCAAAATCGATCTGCGACACGGTGCTGATGGATTTCGACAGCCTCCAGGCGGTCCAGAGCGGGCTCGGCACCGCCGCCGTGATCGTCATGGACAAATCGACCGATATCGTCAAAGCCATCGCCCGTCTGTCGGAATTCTACAAGCACGAGAGCTGCGGCCAGTGCACCCCCTGCCGGGAGGGTGCCGGCTGGGTATGGCGGGTCATGGAGCGCCTGGTCGAGGGCAACGCGTCTCCGGCCGAGATCGACACGCTGCTCGATGTCTCCTACGAAATCGAGGGGCATACGATCTGCGCGCTGGCCGATGGTGCGATGTGGCCGGTCCAGGGGCTAATCCGGCATTTCCGTCCCGAGCTCGAGCGCCGCATCGTCGAGCATCGCCAAAACGCTGCACACCGGCAGGCCGCCTGACATGCCAAAGCTGACGATCGACGGCGGCGAGATCGAGGTCCCGGCGGGGACGACGATCCTGCAGGCCTGCGAGCTGGCCGGGATCGAAGTTGCGCATTTCTGCTATCATGAGCGGCTCGCCATCGCCGGCAATTGCCGCATGTGCCTGGTCGAGGTCGAGCGCTCGCCAAAACCGATCGCATCCTGCGCGATGCCGGTTGGCGAAGGCATGGTGGTCCACACCAAATCGCCCAAGGCGCTGAAGGCGCAAAAGGGCGTGATGGAGTTCCTGCTGATCAACCATCCGCTCGATTGTCCGATCTGCGACCAGGGCGG
>DASXMC010000363.1:0-1781 GCA_036495885.1 Allostellaceae bacterium
CCGACCTGGTGCATGACAAAAGCAATGCCGAGCAGTGTCGCCATATAGCGGGTGCCGAACATCTCGGCGACAAGGCCGCTGACGAGGGGAGCCACGCTGAGCCAGAGCATCCCCATCGCGGCGGCGAAGACCAAGGTGCTCGCCGGCGTCGGCGGCATGATGAAGTAGGCGGTAAAGACAAAGGCGCGCAAGATGTAGAGAAGCCCCAACAGAATGTGCTTGGGATATTTGCCGCCGAGCCAACCCGCGGTCATCGAGCCGATCGCGTTCATGCCGCCGATCACTGCGATCGCCTCGGCGCTCAAGATCGGGTTCTGTCCGCAGATCGCGAGATAAGTCGGCAGGTGGGTTGTCAGGAACACGAGATTGAGACCGCAAACAAAGTACGCTCCGGACATCACCAGAAACGGGCGGTGCCTTACCGCCTGGCCGAGAACGGCGCGCATCGTCAATCTGGCGGCGCCGCGACTGGGTATCCGGTCGGCCCCGCCGGCGAGAAAGCCGGCCGGAAGCATCGCAGCCGCGAGCATCACAAAGAATACGGCACCGACCTGCCAGGCATGGTGGGCCAGGATCGACTGCGTGGTGATCGGGATCGCCAATGTGCCGAGCGAGCCCGCCGCCGAGACGATGCCCAGAACCTTGCTGCGGGCTTTTTCCGAGACGGCGCGCGCGCATGCGGTCAGCACCAATGAAGATGCGGTGCACGACAAGGCGATGCCGATGAGTCCGCCCGAAACGACAAGTGCTGCCGCACCATGCGCCAGCGCCATCACTACGAGACCAGCGACGTAGACGAGCGCACCCGCCAACATCGTCATGCGCAGCCCAAAGCGGTCGGCGATCGCCCCGATCGGCGCCTGGGAGATCCCCCAGACGATGTTCTGAACGGCGATGGCAAGCGTGAAACTCGATGCCGTTATCGCGAGGTCGCGCGTGACCGGGGTCAGAAACAAACCGAGGCTTTGCCGCAGGCCCATGCCAAGGCTGAGCAGCACCGCCGCTCCGATCAGAATGGCACGGGCCGGATTTCTGCTAGGCTTGGCTGATGTCGACATGCGCCAAACGGTCCCGTGCATACACAAGGCAGCGCGCACTGTGCCCGATAGAGCCGCTCGAGCCGAGCAGTTTGTGCCCAATGATTGGGCATGGGTGACCGGCTTTGATCGCGGATTGGGCTTTCTTGGCTACCACGGCGCTGACGTTCGGGTTGCTGTCGGGCTGTGCTGCGGCGCCGCAGCCGCCTGCCGCTCGGCCTGCCTCGAGCTCCTGCCCGTTGCCGAGCGAGCAGCCGATGCTCGTCGCCGAGCTGTTTTTTGGCCGGGCCATCCGAGGACGCGCACCGCTGAGCGATGCCGAATGGGCCGACTTCACGGCGCGGATTGTCACCCCCAACTTCCCCGACGGCTTTACCGTTTTCGATGGCGAGGGTCAGTGGCGCAACCCGCGCACTGGGCGGATCTCCGGCGAGCGCACCCGAATCCTGCTGGTGGCGGCCCATCGGACCTCCGATGTGCCGGGTCGGCTAGCGGGGGTGATCGATGCCTACAAGGCCGAATTTCACCAGCAATCGGTCGGCCTGATTACCCGCGAGGCTTGCGCCGCTTTTTAGGACGCGGCGGGGCGGGGTGTGAGGGCGTCGAGCAGGGCCTGGATATATCCATAGCAATAGGCGAAGGCGACACCCGAGGGGTCGCGGCCGTCGATCTGCGGCACATGATCCGGCATCAGCATGTATTGGTAGCCGACGTCGCGATAGGCGGCGATCGCGCGCGCCATGT
>DASXMC010000364.1:0-2860 GCA_036495885.1 Allostellaceae bacterium
GCATGAACAGCGGAGCTTGGAGAAGCGGGGCCAAATCTACCGCACAGGTTCGTTGACCGTAGGGACGCCTGAGGCTCACCGCTTTCCTTGCTGATCAGCGAGATATTGTTGCCCGCCGATCAAGCCGCAACGTACAAGGGACGTCCGTCACCGGACGCCCCCCGCACAGATCCGGACGAGCGGGTTTCCCGCATCCGGCTCTTACCTCGGGTGTTTGACGGCAAAGCGAATGCTCGGCCAAGGGTGAAGGACGCGCGGTTGTGGGAGCCAGTCGTCGGCCACCTTGCCGATCCGCTCCCAGGTCGACGCGTGCTTCTGGCTGCGGCGCCGCAGCGTCCGCCCCCAAAGCCTGACGACATGATCACGGAACGCGCCAAGCGAGCGAGAGTTGGTCGGCACGGCGTGGTAGGCATAGTAGCCGGTGATGACCAGCTTCAGCCATCTCCCTTGCTCGGGGATGGACTGCAGTATGCGCCGGCGTAGCTCGTCCTTGATCTCCCGCAGCTTCGCCGATCGGCGGTCCCGCCGACTTTTGCGACGGATTTGGAACCGGCCCTGCCGGGTCCGTCCGCAGATATGAGTGAAGCCAAGGAAATCGAACGTTTCCGGTTTGCCGAGCCCGAGCTTGGCACGTTGTGCCGCTGCGAGGCGGCCGAACGTGATCAGCCGGGTCTTCTCCGGATGCAGTGTCAGCGCAAACTTCGCCAACCGTTCGCGCATCATGTCGAGAAAGCGTCGACCGTCGGCCTCGTGCTCGAAGCCGACCACGATGTCGTCCGCATAACGCACGATCACCATGTCGCCAGTAGCCTCGCGCCGTCGCCAGCGCGCTGCCCAGAGATCGAAGACGTAGTGCAGGTAGATGTTGGCCAGAAGCGGAGAGATCACCGATCCCTGCCCCGTCCCCCACTCGCTCGTCGTAACGACCCCGTCTTCCAGGACACCCGCTTTGAGCCATTTACGGATCAGGCGGATGATGCGCGGGTCGCCGATCCGGTGCTCGACGAAGCGGATGAGCCAGTCCTGGCTTACCGCGTCGAAGAACCCGGCAATATCGGCGTCCAGAATGTGGTTCACCTTTCTGCTGTCGATCCCGACATGGAGCGCGTCCAGCGCATCGTGCTGGCCGCGGCCCGGGCGAAACCCATAGCTGAACCCGAGGAATTCCTCCTCGTAGATCGCATTCAGCAGCGCCGTGGTGGCCCGTTGGACAACCTTGTCCTCAAGAGCGGCGACTGCCAACGGACGCTGCCGCCCATCGGGCTTCGGAATGTACCGACGTCGCGAGGGCTGCGCCCGATAGGCTCCCCGATGGACCCGATCGCTCAAATCTTCGATCCTGCGATCGAGATCGGCTTCGTAGTCCTGCCACCTCATCCCGTCGACGCCCGCAGCCGCATCCCGCTTCAGCGCGAAGAACGCGGTACGGAGCATTGCTGAGTTGATGTGGTGGAACAGCGCGGTGAACCGCTCCTTTCTCCTTTGCTTTGCGGCTTGCCGTACGCGCTCCAGCGCCTGTGACACGCTATCCCGGTCCTGCGCCCGGCGCATGCTTTGCTGGCCCGCGTTGCCCTCGGTTCCCGCCCTTCGCTCCACCCGCTCCGCCACCGGTGTCCCGGCATTGTTCGCGGGCTTCTTCGCTACTATGGCAGGATCAGACTTCTCGCGGCCGTGCATTATCGGCTTCGGCTCCTCGCCTTCCCGATACGGACCAATCGCGGCATGCCGCCTTGGTCAGCCACGAGACCTCCCGGTTCCCAGACAAAGAGTGTCTGCACATGCCAGGGTCTCCGACCACGCCGGGTCGTCGGGGAGCTTGCGATAGCGCGCCCCTTCGTGTGGCCTTCCGCGTATCGGACGGCGTCGGCACCCGGAATATCGTCCTTTTCGTGGCTCAATGGCTGGCCTGCGCACTCCCCTGTCAACGCTTCACGTACGGCCTCGCGACCGCCCGCGCATGACTCGGGGCCGATGTGGATCGCTGCTCCTTCATCGTAATGGACTCGCACCATCTGCTCCTTGCCGGTCTCCCGGCGCACCCGATTCCGGACCTTCCCGCCCTCGCCCCGGAACGGGCGGCTTCGACATTAAGCCGCCGTTCAGTCTCTGGCCTGACAAAGAAGCCGTGCTAACCTCTGCGAGCTCCCTAGGCTGCCGGCTGAGGCGTGCTCCCGACAGGCTATGCGAGCGGCTCCAGGATCACATGGCCGACAGCGGTGTTGGACGCAGGCACATGATAGAAGCGTCGTTCTTCCCGAACCCGATCGCCGAGCGCGCCCCTCATGATCAGCCACATCACCAGTTCGATGCCCTCGGATCCAGCATCGCGGAGATATTCGATATGCGGTATTCGGGCGAGACGGTCTGCATCGCGCGTCAGATCGTCGAGAAACACCTTGTCGAAGTTGCTGTTGATGAGGCCGGCCCGCGGGCCCTGAAGCTGGTGGCTCATCCCCCCGGTACCCCATACCTGGACATCAAGGTTATCCGGGAAGCTCTCGACCGCTTTCCTGAGGGCCGCGCCAAGGGCGTAGCAACGCGCCCCAGTCGGCGGCGGGTACTGAATGACGTTAACCGCTAGTGGAATGACGCGTGCAGGCCATCTGGCGGGGGTGCCGAACATCAGCGAGAGCGGAACTGTCAGGCCATGATCGACATCCATCTTGTTCACGATGGTGATGTCGAACTCATCGAGGATCAACGACTGGGCTATGTGCCAGCCGAGATCGGGAGCGCCTTCCACAATCGGGACCGGACGCGCGGCCCAGCCTTCATCCGCCGGCTTGAACTCCGCAGCGCATCCCAGTGCGAAGGTCGGAATCAGATCGAGGCTGAAGGCGGTCGCATGATCGTTGTAGAC
>DASXMC010000365.1:0-1783 GCA_036495885.1 Allostellaceae bacterium
CGAAATCGTCGAGATGGCGCTGCGCCTCGGCGACCGGCGCGCAAGCACGGTGATGACCCCGCGTACCCAGATCGAGTGGCTCGATCTCAACGATCCGGAAGAAGAAAACCGCCGCCGGATCCGCGAAAGCCCCTATTCGCGTTTTCCCGTTGTCCGGGGTGGGTCGCAGCAGGTCGTCGGCGTCGTCGAAGCCAAGACGCTGCTCGCCCGCTGCCTCGGCGGCCAACCACTCGATTTGAGCAGTGCCACGCGCCAGCCGCTTTATTTGCCCAATACGGTATCGGTGCTGCGGGTCCTCGACACGTTCAAGAGCTCAGGCGAGCCGATGGCGCTGATCGTCGACGAATACGGCGATCTCGAAGGATTGGTGACCCCAAGCGATATTCTCGAGGCGCTGGTCGGCGATATCCCGGGTGCGAGCGATGCCGATCAACGGGTCGTCAAGCGCGACGACGGCACCTGGCTGATCGACGGTATGGTCGGGCTCGATGAGTTGAAGCAGGTCTTGGGCCTCTCTCATCTGACCGGCGAGGACGCGGATTTTCACACCCTGGGCGGTTATCTGATGGCGCGGCTCAACCGTGTGCCGATGATCGCCGACCGGGTGACCGCCGAAGGCTATCAGTTCGAGATCGTCGATATGGACGGTCGCCGCGTCGACCGCGTGCTGGTGGCACCGGTTACCGTCAAAACTCGCCGTTGAGCTATTCCCGAGAGCTGCTTTTCCGATGATATATCTGACGTTCTGCGTACGCGCAGCAGAGCACGGGCGGTGGCGAACGGATGACCGGCGTCGCGTTTGATACATTGAAGCTGGCGCGCCGGCTGCGCGACAAGGCCGGCTTTACACCCGAACACGCCGAGGAAGCGGCCGAAGCCCTCGTGGAGGCGATCGGCGGTGCGGAACTGGTCACCAAAACCGATCTGCAGATCGCGCTACGCGAGCTCGAGCAACACCTGATCATCAAACTCGGCGGTATGATGATCATCGCGGTCGGCATGATCTTCGCGGGGCTCCGCTTTCTGCCGGCGATTCACTCTTGACGACACCGCGCGTCGCCAACCGGTTCAGTCCCAAGTTGTGGGACAGCGCGCCATTTTGGCGACGGGTGGCAATCATCCTCGCGACCTTGGCGTTGGCGCTGCTGGTGGCGGCTGTGATCGCGCGCGCGCCACCTGATTTCGCCGAACAGCCGGTCATCGCGGTCTTGCGCGACAACGGTCAACACCCGCTCTGGACCGTGCGCCTCGCCCGCGCCGCGCATCAGATTGCGGTTGACAGCCTTCGACCGCCACCTTTGCCGGCGGGCAAGGATTATCAGCTGTGGCTCGTCGCACCCGGCGAAGCGGCTCCGCAGCCGCTTGGCCTCTTGCCGTTGTCCGGACGCAAGATTTTTGCCGAGACCCGGGCGAATACCGCTCGTTTGACCGGCAGGGGCGAATTGCGGGTGACGCTGGAACCGGTGACCGGCTCGCTTGCCGGAACCCCGAGCGGCCCGACGGTATGTCAAGTCGGCCTCGGTGGCTCTGGCTGAACCCTGCGGCGGCCCCGGCGTCTCGTAATCGCGAGATTTAACTTTTTCAAAGCGGATCGTTCCGGATTCGGAGATCGTCAGGCAGCGGGCTAAGCCGGCCTGTCGCGCGATCTTCAAGAATATCGGGGTCGACGCAGACCGAGGCGCGACCTATAGTCGTTGGTAAAGACGGGGAACAAAAAATGGCGTCGGGCGATCAGCTCACGCAGATTTTCGAAAACTCGGTCGCCGTTGCAATCGATCGACCG
>DASXMC010000366.1:0-3564 GCA_036495885.1 Allostellaceae bacterium
GCGACATCTGATGGAGTCGCCACTGCTCACATCGGCCTGAACTAGCCCGCCGATCATGAAGGTGGACGACACATGATCTCGTCACTTTTGATCGCGAAACGAAGCACAAAACCTTGAAAGCCGGATTGTACTTAGTCGAGCCGGTCGCCCTTTGCGGCGTTTCCGATAATGGATCCCGGTCGATCAGCGTCTCCTGGGCGTGACTAGCATCAGCGCCACGAAAATCTGGCGGACGCGCCGATTCTGGAACGGGCTGAGATATGACGTCTCCCGGGCCGGAAGCCCTCCGTGCGGGTTAGCGCCGATGCCGGTTGAGAAAGCGTTCTGTGCGTCCGACGAAGCCCCGAGTGCGCTGGTCCGCTCACCTGCGAGCTGTACATCAGACTCTTGTTAGTGGCCGCGCCGTCACCAAACTGGCGATTCTGACGGTTGTCCAAAGGATTCCGTCAGGTCCGAACGGCATCCAAAGAATTCCGGCAGAAAGTCCAGCGAATGACGCGCCGTCGCTCGCTTCTTGTAACTGACGCATCCCGACGGGGGGATCGCCCGCTCAATGACGCGGTCTCGTTCGGCGCCAGAGGCTCCTGAAGCGTCATGTGCAGCGATCTATGATCGCGTAAAGACGGTCGCAGGATGCGGCGAGATGCTTTTGTGGCGCCGTCGCGATGCCGAGCAGCAGACCGGATTGCGCCGAAACCCTCGAGGCATACCAAAGCGACAGGGGAGTAGGCGCCAATCCGAACGTCAGCGTTTCCTTGGCGATGGATACGTCCGGTGCGCCGTCCGGCAATCGCAACACCACTGCTAATCCGCCGACCACGCTATCTTTGGCGCGCGGCCGAAGGCATTTCAGCAGTGCGTCGCGCTGCGCAGAGTAGAGCCGCTTTGCGCGCCGAAGATGGCGCATATAGTGACCCTCCCGCATGAACTCCGCGGTCGCAGCTGCACCGATGGCCCAGGCGCCGGAGCGAGACACGCCGCGACCTCGGCAAACCGGGAGGCCAAGGGCAACGGGGCAACGAGAAAGCCCAGGCGCAGTGCGGGGCTGATGGTTTTGCTGTAGGAGCCGATGTGAATGACGCGCCCGTTTCGATCGATCGAGGCAAGCGCTGGCGCGGCTCGCCCCTCCAATTGCAGCTCGCTCAGATAGTCATCCTCGATCACCCAGGACTTTTCTTGAGCGGCCCAGTCCAGGAGTCGTAAGCGCCGCGCCAGCGACAAGGTAGACCCGAGCGGGGCCTGCTGACCTGGTGTTACGACGACCAGCGCCGCATCCGGAGCATGGCGCAGGCCATATTCGACGTCGACGCCCTCACCATCGACCGCGATCGGCGCAAACGACAACCTTGCGAGCTGGAGCCCGCGCCTTGTGAACGGGAAACCAGGATCCTCCATCCAAACTTTCCGCCCCTCGAGGCCGAGCACACGGAGCGCCAACCTGAGGCCGCTGCCGAAGCCGCCGGTGACGACGATCTGCGAGGGCGAGAATTCGATGCCGCGCGCGATGGCGAGATAGGCGGCTATCTCCCGCCGCAGATCCGGCTCGCCGCGAGGGTCCGGGTACAAGGGCGCCGCACTCGATTCCGCGCGAACCGCGCGTGAGCGAATCCGGGCGAAGAGCTTGGCGGGAAAGGTTTCCTGCGCAGGCACGCCCATCCGGAAGATTCCCAGGGGCGCGGTGAACTCCTGATACATTTCCATGAACGAGCCGCGATCGGGCGGCTGGTGCAGCCGAACGGCTATTGAAGGCCGAGCCGCGATATGGGTTCCGTTCGCGCGCGACGCAACGATGAGCTGGGCGGCAGATAGCTTCTCGTACGCCGAGCGCACCGTGCCGCGGGCGACGCCCAAATTGGGCGGCAAGGTCCTGCCATGATGGCAAACGCGCTCCTGACGCGAGGACACCGGTCTTGATCGCGTTGCTGATGCCGTTACGAATTTGCTCCGCCAGCGGCGTCTTTGCTCTTCGATCGAGCTCCAACTGCAGCAGCTTGGGCATGAACCGGTAGTCTACGAGTTTTGTCAGTTCTTGGTACTTCGTACTGGACCAGGGAAAGGTCAACTAGGCGGGGGTAAGGAGAACCACCGCCATGGAAATCAAATCCGCCCTGCGAGCAGCCGGCCCCACTTTCGCTATCGCCTTGGCAGCGCCAGCTGCCGCACGCGAGCGTGGCGAGACGGTGGCGCCGCATTTCGAGCGGGTGATTCCCAACATTCCGGGCGAGTCGCTCGTTGCCGTGATTGTCGACTATGCGCCGGGTGGCGCCTCGCTGCCGCCACGCACGCAAAGTCGGCTTTCATCTTCGCCTACGTCGTGTCGGGCGCAATCGAGTTACAGGTGAACGATCAGCAGAAGCGGGTCTACCACGCCGGCGAGAGTTGGTACGAGACACCCGGTTCCAGCCATCGCGTCAGCCGCAATGCAAGCACGACCGAGCCCGCAAAGCTGCTCGCGGTTTTCGTCGTCGATACCGAGGACAAGACCCTAACCACCCCGGCTCCATAAGGCCCGACGTTCAAGGAGTGAAACAAGTGAGCACGCGTCTCGACTACAATCAAATCGCGCCGGACGGCCTCGAAGCCCTTGGCGGGCGTCCACGGCTACATCGCCCGGAGCAGCCTACGGCGACGCTCGTCGACTTGGTCTACCTGCGCGTCTCGCAGATCAACAACTGCGCCTACTGCCTCGACACGCACACGCGTGACCTCTGAGGAAGGGGCAAAGCGTCGAGAAGCTCGCGCTGGTGCAGGCCTGGTAAGCGAGGTCACGTCGACCACTGGCAAATCGCTGTTCCACCTTCGCTTTCGGAAAGCTGCCCGTGGCCCTGGCATGAGATTTCGAACGGGCTTTCCAACGCTGCAACATTTCCACCAAAGAGACAAATGACTGAGGAGACAATTCCCATGAAAGCGATCGTGGTGACCGACCAGGCTGCGGGGCCGGCAGGGATGATGCTGGTGGAGTGGCCCGAGCCGTCGGCAGCGATAAACGACGTCATCGTTCAGATTCATGCGTCGGGATTCGTCCCGGATGAACTGACGTGGCCCTCGACCTGGACCGATCGCCGCGGTCGCAACCGAACACCGTCTATCCCCGGCCATGAGCTGGCCGGAGTGGTCACCAGTCTCGGCTACGGCACGACGGGACTGTCGGTAGGACAGCGAGTGTTCGGTCTCGCCGACTTGCATCGCGACGGCACCCTGGCGGAGTATATAGCCATCGAGGCACGCAACCTCGCGCCGCTGCCGGGCGACGTCGACTTCACGGTGGGCGCGAGCCTGCCAATCTCGGGCCTCACCGCGTGGCAGGGATTGTTCCAGCACGGCCGCCTTCAGGCGGGGTAGAGCGTCCTCGTGCACGGCGCAGCCGGCGCAGTCGGTTCGATAGTGACGCAGCTCGCACGAGAGTTCGGCGCCCACGTCATCGGCACCGGACGTGCTGCCGACCGTCAGAAAGCACTCGACTTCGGCGCTAATGAGTTCGTCGACCTCGAGAATGACGCCCTGAAAGATGTCGGCGGCGTCGATCTGGTGTTCGATGTCATCGGCGGAGACATCCAGAAG
>DASXMC010000367.1:0-2560 GCA_036495885.1 Allostellaceae bacterium
ATGCTGGTGATCTTTCAGCTGCTGCAGACGATCGGTTATTACGGCTTTACCAGCTGGGTCCCGACCTTGTTGATTTCGCAAGGGATCAACATCACCAAGTCGCTCGCCTACACCTTTGTGATCGCGATGGCCTCGCCGGTAGCGGCACTCGTCGCCACCCAGATCGCCGACCGGTTCGAGCGCAAATGGCAAATCTGCGGGGCGGCGCTGGCGATCGCGATCTTTGGCCTGTGCTTCTCGCAGCAGCGCGGCGCCGCCGGCATCGTCGTCTTCGGCCTGCTGATCGCATTCTCCAACACGATCTTCGCGTATTCGTTGCATGCCTATCAATCGGAGCTTTATCCGACCCGGATCCGCGCCCGCGCCGTCGGCTTCACCTATTCGTGGAGCCGGTTCAGCACGATCTTCGTCGGCTTTTTCATCGCCTTTTTCCTGCGCAATTACGGCACCACCGGCGTGTTTCTGTTCATCGCGAGTGCGATGATCGCGGTCTTTGTGGTGATCGGGTCGATGGGTCCGCGCACGACAAATCTGCGGCTCGAAGCGATCTCGCGTTGAGCTGCGCATCCGGCTCTGGCCCGGACACGCATCGGAGCTAACCCAGTCGGTCGCGCCTGAGCAGCCGCGGGCTGCTGAGGTGCCAAGACTTCGCTTGGGACGGAAATTTGCCGCGCCGGCGAGAACACTAGCGGGCGAACGACGTTTAGGATTTCATTGAACCGGCTGGGTCACGCGAGTGATCGAACGCCGGCTCGGTAGAGTCACAGATCAAGGCCGCCATCGCCATGCCCGAGCGTGTTTTGTGATCATCGCAGCAGCGCCCCCGGTCGCCGCAACCGGGCCAGCCCGGAGCGTCCGATTGCCCGCGGGGCAGGGCAGGGCGGCGATCGAGACCTCATCCGAGGCGACCGACAGGGCGATGATGGCGCGGTGCATCGAGCTGTCGCGAATGGCGGTCGCCAAAGGCGAATATCCTTTTGCGACAATTATCGCTTGCGGCGGACACATCCTCGCGGAAAGCACCAACACCACGATCCGCGATGCCGATGTAACCCGCCACGCCGAGATCATCGCACTGTCGCAGGTGCAACAGGCGATCGGCCGGGAGCAACTGCGCCGCTCGACGCTGTACTCGAACATCGAGCCTTGTGCGATGTGCGCCTATTGCATCCGCGAAGCCTGGGTCGGCCGGGTGGTTTATGCGCTCGGTTCTCCGGTCATGGGGGGCCACTCGAAATGGAACATCCTGCGCGATCGGGGCTTGTCCAACCGCCTGCCGGGGGTGTTTGGCGCCGTCCCCGAAGTGGTCAGCGGCGTTCTTTTGGAAGAGGCCCAACAAGCCTGGCGCGACTGGAGCCCGTTCGCCTGGCAGATGATCAAATTGCGCGGGCTGCTGACGGCACCGGCGGCCGAGGAGGCGGGTATCCGGGTGCAACCCGCTTGCAGCCGGTCGCTGTGGCATCACCTGCATATCCTCTTCATACGAGGCTTTCGATCGCGGCATCGAACCGGGCGGTTGCCGGTGCCGAGCGGCGATTTCTGATGCGCCGGTCTGCTAGCCGGCGAATGGGACGGATCTGATGTACCGTGTCGACAACATCGGCGGTGGCCGTCAGACCGAACCGGCGGCAGGCAGTCTCGGCCGAGGCAGCAGGCCGCACGGGCTGCTGCGGCGATGGCTGCGCCGGTCGATTCATTTTTTCGCCTACCATTTGGTGCTTGCGCGCGGCAGCACCCGGATGACGCGGGTCGCCGGCTTTCGCCTGAGCGTTCGCCCGACGGTGTTTCATCCGCGCTATTTCATCAGCAGCGAGTGCTTTGCCGAATTTATCAGCCGTCTCGACCTGCGCGGCCGGCGCGTTGCGGATATCGGCACCGGATCGGGGATCCTGGCACTGGCGGCGGCGCGCGCCGGCGCCGAGCAAGTGGTTGCCGCTGATATCAACCCTAACGCCGCCGCGAATGCCGCAGAAAATGCGCGCTTGAACGGGCTCGGCGATCGCGTCACTGCCTTGTGTTCGAACCTGCTTGCCGCAGCGGCGCCACGGCCTTTGTTCGACGTGATCCTGTCGAGCCCGCCAAAGCATGCGGGCGAACCGCGCGATCTCGCCGACCGCGGCTGGCATGCCGGACCGCATTACCGCGATATTGCGGCTCTGTTTGATCAAGCGCGGGGTCGCCTAAGACCGGGCGGGCGACTTTATGTAATGGTTTCCTCGGATTCCGACCTCGATTTGCTGGGTCGGCTGATCGAGCGGGCAGGATTTGGCGCGCGCGTCGCCCTGGAGCATTCGATCTACATCGAATCGTTCATCATCTACGAGTTGTTAGCGCGTTAGATTATCGGGCGGATCGGGCTGCGCCGATGCTCGATTCAAAAATTTGATCCATGCGCTGGCGGCGGCACGATCGCAGCTGCGGGTCAGGCAAAGACGCCATGAATATACCAGCGCAGCGGATCGTCGCCGCCGGGCAGACCGGTCCGGAACAGCCAGAAGCGCCGTCCCGCTTCGTCCTCGACCCGGTAATAGTCGCGGATCGCGTCCGCATCCCCGGATTG
>DASXMC010000368.1:0-2365 GCA_036495885.1 Allostellaceae bacterium
CGGAAATCGGCGAGCGCCTCGACGGCATCGACGTCATCGCTGACGGCGCGAACATAGCGGTTGACCCGGTAAGCGTCGGGCCAGTCCGCCTCGACCGCGATCGCCGTGAACCCTTTTTCCTCGATCAGCCGTTGTGAGATCCGGGCGCGCTCGCGGTAGAATTCGTGAGTGCCATGGGACGCCTCGCCAAGCAGCACGAAGCGCGCGTCGCCGATGAGATCCATCAGCGGGTCGTAGTCATGGCGTCGCCGGTCAGTCGATGGGCGGCCTTGCGGACCGCCTCAGGAAGGGTCGTTTCGGTCGGGTCCAGCGCTGCGGGCGCTCTCTCGGGAGACTGTCCTGCGGCCAGCAGGTCGCGAACTTCTTCATCCGTCGTTTGCGTAAAGTCCTCGTACCAGTAGCCGACGGCATGAAACGGTACCGGCGCAATCGCGCAGACGATCTCGTCAACCTCTGCCTTCAACTCGTCGCAGGTCTCGGGGGATGCGGTCGGCACAGCCACGATGATCCTAGCCGGCCCGAGCTGTCGCAGTGCTGAGACCGCTGCCCGCATGGTCGCCCCGGTCGCCAGACCGTCATCGATCAGGATCACGGTTCGACCCCGCACATCGAGCGGCGGACGACCGCCGCGGTAAGCGCGCTCGCGCCGCCCCAGCTCCTCGCGTTCCTCCGCCTCGACCCGGTCGATCACATATTCCGGAATGTGGAGGCTTCGGACGATTTGATCGTTGAGGACGCGCACGCCGCCGGTCGCAACAGCGCCCATTGCCAGTTCTTCGTAGCCGGGGACACCGAGCTTGCGAACGACAAAGACATCGAGCGGCGCCTGCAGCGCACGCGCTACTTCATACGCGACGGGGACCCCACCGCGCGGCAGCGCCAGCACGACCACATCGGGGCAATTGGCGTAAGCCGCGAGCTTTGCTGCCAACAGCCGCCCGGCTTCGCGGCGGTCACGGAAACGCTCGGCTGCCATTTTTTGCCTCTCCCAGCGTGACCCGATCGTGCGATCACCCGTCCGCCAGATAACGGTGGATCGAGGAAACGGTCCATGCGCCCTCGCCGACCGCCGAAGCAACGCGCTTGATCGAACCGGCCCTGACGTCGCCCGCCGCGAATACGCCCGGAAGGCTTGTTTCCATCGCGTAGGGTCTGCGGTCGAGAGGCCAGCTCTCGGGCAGCTTGTCATTCTTCAGCAGATCCGATCCGGTCAGGATGTAACCCTCGCTGTCGCAAATAACGCCGATCTGTGCCGCCCACTGCGTTTGCGGAACCCCGCCGAGACACAGAAAGAGCCAACTGGTCTCCTCGGTTCGCTCTTCGCCCGTCTTGTTGTTGCGCAGGGCGATCCGCCGCAACATCCGGTCGCCGTCGAGCGCGGTGACCTCGGTGTTCAAAAGAACCTCGATTTTCGGTTCAGCGCGGATGCGGTCGATCAGATATTCCGACATGTAAACTTTCAGCGAGTCCTCGCGAACCACCATCGTCACGCCGGCTGCGTAACGGGCGAAATGCAATGCCGCCTGACCGGCTGAGTTGCCGCCTCCAACCAGAAACACGTGCTGCCGCCCGCACAGCATCGCCTCGCTCGCCCCGGCGCCGTAATAGACCCCGGCGCCGAAAAAGCGTTCTTCGTTCGGCAGGCCCAGCTGGCGATAGGCCACCCCCGTCGCACAAACCGAGGCACGCGCGACGATCTTGGTCCCGTCATCGAGGTAGCCGACGCCCTTGCCGGCGACGATCTCGCCGCGAACGCCTTCGCGCTGGAGCAGAATTTCGGTACCGAAATAGATCGCTTGCTCGCGGGCCCGTTCGGCCAGTTCCGCGCCGCTGATGCCCCGCGGAAATCCCAGATAATTCTCGATCTTGGGACTGCTGGCAGCTTGCCCGCCGACGGCGTAGCGCTCGATCAGAATGGTCTTCAACCCCTCCGATGCACCGTAGACGGCGGCGCTCAGTCCTGCCGGACCGGCGCCATAGATCGCCAGATCGTATTCCTCGCGGGAAGGAGTGCGGAACCAGCCGAGCTTTTCAGTGATCTGACGAACCGTCGCCTTTTCCAATCGCGTGCCGTCGGGAAAGATGCAAACGGGGAGCCGAGGGTCGCTCAATCCGGCGACCCCGGCCTCCGAGCGAGCTTGCTCGTCGCTTGTCAGCTCGACCCATTGCAACGGCATGTCGCTGCGGTGGAGGAAATCGCGGATCGAATAGCAGGCCGCCGACCCCCGCGTCCCGAAGACCCTGATCGTCGGTTGACCGTTGTCCATCGCTCTTCCCCGACCGGCCGGTCTATTGCGCGGCTTGGCGCTCGGCGGCAAAATTATCATCCTCGCGCGCGGGTTGCAGGAGCAGGCCGAGCGGGCTC
>DASXMC010000369.1:0-2468 GCA_036495885.1 Allostellaceae bacterium
CGCGCCGATAGCGAGCGGGCTCGCCATCCCGATCCCCTCGTCTGCCGGCTGGCGCTTCAGAAATTCACTGACGAGCCGCTGGCTCTCCTCGGCGACCTTGGCGATTTCGCGCGCAAATTCTTCGGCATCGGAAGCCGCCTCGCCCGCTCGCGACTTTTTCGGCCGCCGGCTTTGCCCAGGCGTCACCCGCCCATCGTCGTTCATCGTCGCCTCCTCGCCATGCAATCGGCCCCGATCCCTCCCCGGCGTAGACCCGCGGAGGGCCGGCGGTTCAAGGCCTATTCGTGCGATTAAATGTGGTGACGCATCGAACGCGATCTAATACACCCGCACCCGCGGAAGTGTAGCGGTCGGCGGACTGCCGTCAATTCGCGTGCCGCTGACGGCTTGGGCCTGCTCAACGGTTGGTCGTCATGGTCGATTTTGAAATTCGTTCACACCGCCGCGGCGCCTGGGTGGTGCAAAGATTTGTAATGAGCGCGGGCCTGCTGCTGTCCCTCGCCAGCTGCAACCCGATCGAAACCTATCGCAACTGGAGGGGTATCAGCGCCAACGATCCAAACCCGGCGACGACGCCAAACACCAAGAACCTGGCGTCAGGCGAGGCCGGGAGCTATCCGAACCTGGCGACGGTGCCGCCGCCGCCCAGCCAGGCGTTGACCACGGCCGAGCTCGACAAGCTGACCCAAAGCCTGGTCGCCGACCGCGCCAACGCCAAATACACCAGCGAGCACCTGGAAGCCCAGTCCAACGAAGCCGCGGCGCCGCCGCCACCGCCAGCGGCGCCGCCTCCCACTCTAGGCGCGGCGGCCCCCGGAGCCGGCCCGACGGCCGCAACACCAGCGCCGGCTCCAGCCGGTTCAGCCAAGCCTACACCAGCGGGACCGGGCGGCGGTGCAGCTTCGGCACCCTCGGCATCAGCTACCCCTCCCGGAAAAGGTGCGCGCAAACCGGCGCCCCAGCCGGGCCCGATGGAATCGAACCTGCAATCGCCGCAGATCGCCTCGTTGCCGCAGCCGCAGCAGAACCAGCCGGCGCCGCCCGCGCCCGGCGAATTGTCGATGCCGGCCGCCTCAGGCGCGGCCAATGCGACCGCCGCGGGTGCGCATCTGCCCGCACCCCCCACTTCTCAACCGATGCCGGCTGCGATCGGCTCGGCGCAATTTCAGCCGGCGCCGCCGCCGCCCAAGCTCGCCCCGGTAGCGCCTATCCGTACCGCGACCGCGACCGGCAAGCAGTCAAAGCCGGCGCCGCCGCCGATCGCCTTTGCCAAGGTCGCCGACATCGCCTTTCCCGGCGACAAAACCAATCTCAGCGAAGCCGACCGCCAGGCACTCGACAAGGTGCTGCCCCGCTATCGCACCAAGCCGGGGCTGGTGCGGGTGGTCGGCTATGCCGGCATCGGCGCCAGCGCCACCGAGCAGCTGAACAGCTATCGCACCGCACTCGACCGTGCCCAGGCAGTGGCCAAAGGACTCGCCCAAGCCGGGATTCAGGCGAACAAGATCGCGGTGGAAGCGGCACCGACCGGCGCCGATTCGGGTCCAGGACGAGCTGAGATCTTGTTTGAGCAATAGCGGCGCGTTAGTCGAACGCCGCCGGAACTCAGCTAAAATTATCGAAACTTTGATCAGCGCAAGCTAAAACGCGCCGAGGAGCCACACTTGTCAGGTCGCGGCTCCGTCTTTGCCCGTACGCTTTCGGGCCTGTCGCCATGAGGTTTTATCAGTGAAGCCGCCGTTGAAGATTGCTGTCGCCGGGCTTGGCACGGTCGGTGCCGGCACCCTCAGATTGCTTCAGGACCAGGCCGAGCTTTTGGCCGAACGCAGCGGTCGCCGGCTGGTCGTGACCGCGGTTTCGGCGCGCGACCGGCGTCGCGACCGCGGCATCGAATTGTCGGCAGTGCGCTGGTACGAGGACGCCGCGGCGATGGCCGCCGATCCCGAAATCGATGTTGTCGTGGAGCTGATCGGCGGCGCCGAAGGGATCGCCCGGCGCGTCGTCGACACGGCCTTGGCTCATGGCAAGCACGTCGTCACCGCCAACAAGGCGTTGATGGCGCATGACGGCACGCGGCTTGCCGCGCAGGCCGAGGAGCGGGGTCTGGCGTTGTCGTTCGAGGCTTCGGTCGCGGGTGGCATCCCGGTGATCAAAAGCTTGCGCGAAGGGCTCGCCGGCAATCGGCTGCGCCGCGTCTACGGCATTCTGAACGGAACTTCGAATTACATTCTGACGACGATGCGCGAGAGGGGGCGCGAATTCGCCGAGGTTCTGGCCGAGGCGCAAAAGCTCGGCTATGCCGAGGCCGATCCGAGCTTTGACATCGACGGCGTCGATGCCGCGCACAAGCTGGCGATTTTGGCGAGCGTCGGGTTTGGCCGCCCGGTCGGCCTCGCCGACGTCTATACCGAAGGCATCCGGCACATCTCGCGGCTCGACATCGATTTCGCCGAAGAGCTCGGGTATCG